>JBFKSL010000443.1:0-4132 GCA_041626995.1 Ketobacter sp.
CTTCAAATACATGAATGCTTTCGTCCACACCGGCAGTTTTTACCACGCAACCATCTAATGCGATGTTGCCGTACAACACCGCCAAACCACCTTCTTTAGAATAGGCGTTTTCCACGGAGCGAATGCAGCCATTGGCTCGGTCGGTATCCAAAGAATCCCAACGACAATCCTGACTGAAGGCTTCTTGTGTAGGAATACCAGCAGGGCCTGCTTTGAAGAAGGTTTGAATATTTTCATCTTGAGTTTGGGTAATGTCCCATTTGGCCAGCGCTTCTTCCATGGTTTTGGCATGCACAGTACCCACTTGAGAATGCAGCAAACCGCCTTTGTTTAATTCCGCCAAGATGGACATGATGCCACCCGCACGATGCACATCTTCAATGTGATATTGCTGGGTGTTAGGAGCCACTTTACACAGTTGCGGCACTTTACGGGAAAGACGATCAATGTCTTTCATGCCGAAATCCACTTCCCCTTCTTGTGCCGCCGCCATTAAGTGAAGAATAGTATTAGTGGAGCCACCCATGGCAATGTCCAGAGTGATGGCGTTTTCAAATGCCTGCACGTTGGCAATTGAGCGAGGCAATACCGATGCATCGTCCTGCTCGTAATACTGCTTGGTGATTTCCACAATGCGGCGACCCGCTTCCAGGAACAAGGCTTCCCGGTCTTTGTGGGTAGCCAAGGTGGTGCCGTTGCCGGGCAAGGAAAGGCCCAAAGCTTCTGTTAAGCAATTCATGGAATTTGCTGTGAACATGCCAGAACAGGAACCACAAGTTGGACAAGCGCTACGCTCGTACATATCGGCCTGCTCATCGGTAATATTGGGATCAGCCGCTGCCACCATGGCATCGACCAAGTCAAGCTTAATGACCTTATCGGCGAGTTTGGTTTTCCCTGCTTCCATGGGGCCGCCAGAAACAAAAATTACCGGAATGTTCAAACGCAACGCCGCCATTAACATTCCAGGGGTGATTTTGTCGCAATTGGAAATGCACACTAAGGCATCGGCGCAGTGAGCATTCACCATATATTCCACTGAATCAGCAATGATCTCACGGGAAGGCAGGCTGTAGAGCATGCCATCATGGCCCATGGCAATACCGTCATCCACGGCAATCGTATTGAATTCTTTGGCTACACCACCTGCTTTTTCAATTTCACGGCATACCAGCTGACCTAAGTCTTTTAAATGCACGTGGCCCGGCACAAATTGAGTAAAGGAGTTTGCCACCGCGATAATGGGCTTTTTGAAATCCTCATCCTTCATTCCGGTTGCGCGCCATAGGGCTCGGGCGCCGGCCATATTACGACCTTCGGTGGAAGTGGCAGAACGATACGCGGGCATTGTGTACTCCTGATTCTAGGGGTGTTAAAAGGGGGACTAGAATAGCAGGAATTGAGGATTTTATTTAGAGTTGTCTTTCAAGGTTTCCCGCATCCATTTGGACAGCTCTTGCAGGCGGGTATCTTCGCTGGCGGCGAGCTGCTTTATCACCCCGACTCGATCCATTTTACTGCGGTTTTGGCTGAGTTTGGACTTGCCTTCCAGGCTTTTGATTTTTATGCGAAAAAAAACAATGCTCTTAAGTAGATTTTTAACCGCACCATCATCCAGATCGAATACCGACCACCCAGGGCCATAGCGCGCCTCGGAAGTTTCCGTAAGCTTTTGAAGTATAAGCAAAGATTCTGATTCCGTCTTGACCAGCTCTGCCTTACCAAACACCTGCACCGACACATAGTTCCAGGTAGGCACCCCATCCGGCTGGCTATACCAGGCGGGAGAAACATAGCCGTGGGGGCCTTCAAACATCACCACCAGATCATCGGCCATCATTGCGGCCTGCCAATGGGGGTTGGTACGCGCCATATGCCCAAACAATTCGCCTTTGTCACGATCAAGCACGAAGGGCACAGGTGTGACTTCGATACGGCCGCGACGGCTGGTAATAAGCTTGCCAAATTGAATCTCATCGATCCAATCATAAAGCTGCTGCTGATCTGTAACTAAAAAGGATTGTGGGGTGTACATCAACTTCGTAAAGCAAAGGTCTGTTTTATGAATACTAGGTGGAACCAGCCCGCTAAACAAATCATCAGCATGAATAACCCAACAAAATTGAGGCCTTGCCAGCCCACCAGGGCCAACAATAACCCTGCGGACAGTGAGGACACCCCCTGGCAACCAAACACAATAAAATCGTTAACCGCTTGGGCTTGAAAGCGCTCTGGCCCGGTATGAATGGTCGCGATCATCTGGGTACCTGCCATAAATAAGCCATTCCAACCCAGCCCCAGCAACACCAGTGCGGTAAGATAGTGGCCATAGCTCACCCCCGCTAAAGCAAAATAGACACAGGCAAAATTGCACACTAGTCCTATTAGCGCCACCCATTGCACGCCTATACGCTCGATCAAATAGCCGGTGAACAACGAAGGCAAGAACATGGCCACAATATGCAGCTGGATCACCAGAGAGGTATCTTCAAGAGAAATGCCGTTATGATTGTGCATACTGATGGGGGTTGCGGTCATGACCAATGCCATCACCGCGAAGGAGGTTGCACCGCATAAAACGCCGAGCGCGTAGGAACCTGTCCACAGCTGTTTAGCGGGCAGCTTTACCTTACCGTGATGATCACCCTTCACCTCCACATTTTTATAGAAACTCAAAATGACGGCCGCCATTAACGCCAGGCCAGCAAGAGCCAGGTAAGAACCTGCATAGGGAATTCCATCCAGCCAATGGGCCGTTGCCACGCCCATTCTTGGCCCTAAAAACGCGGCACCGATTCCGGCAAAAAGCAAAAGCGACACCGCCAAACTTACCTTATGCAAACTGGCGTTTTCTGCGGCGGCAAAACGCATCTGTAACAGGAAGGCCATGCTAACGCCGAACAACAAAGCGGTAATGCAGTAAAGAGAGAAGGACTCTATCCAAATAGCCAAAGCGGAAAGCAACGCGCCCACAAAACACAATGCACTTGCTAAGAGAAAGCCAGCTCGTCGACCATTACGCTCAGCAAAGCGTGCGGCAAGAATGGTAGAAAAAGCGGTTCCCGCTACCATTGTGCCCATGGCCAGGGTGGCGAATACGGGCGTGGGAGCGAGGTTGGTTCCCACAAACCCATTTAGCAGCACCATCATGGGTGACATGCTGCCTAGAGTGATATGGCCCAGAATTAATACAATGATGTTACGGATATTCAATGGGCCACCTTGATTGAGTTAAAACGCGCGAGTATTTAGAAAGAGCCGATCTCGCATACGTCGTTGCCTAACCACAAGGCGAGATCGCAGGTGGTGCAGGCGGACAAGCTCAAAGCTCCCACAACAATAATTGAACTGAACAGAATACGTTTTAGCATGGCAGGTTACCTTTTTATTATGTTATTCCCTTTACTTGGAAGGCCACTTTACACCACCCCCCAAACAATAAAAAGCCCACCGAGGCGAACCTGGGTGGGCTTTTTAAAACTGCTATCGATTAACGAGCAGACATACGAATGGCACCATCCAGACGTACTACTTCACCGTTAAAGAAGCCGTTCTCAACCATCTGACAAGCCAACTGGCCATACTCAGGTGGGTGGCCCAGACGTTTGGGGAATTGAGTCATTTCGATCAGAGGCAGCTTCACAGCATCAGGAGCGGCATTCATCAATGGCGTGTTGAAGATACCAGGAGCGATAACGTTTACGCGAACACCGATAGGTGCCAAGTCACGAGCGATAGGCAGAGTCATACCAACTACACCACCTTTAGAGGCAGAGTAAGCCACCTGACCAACCTGACCGTCAAACGCAGCAGCAGAAGCAGTGTTGATGATTACACCACGCTCACCGTCTTCAGTAACAGGCTCGTTTTTAGACATAGCTTCAGCGGCCAAACGAGTTACGTTGAAGGTACCAACCAAGTTCACGGTGATCACTTTTTGGAACACATCCAAAGAGTGAGGGCCTTTGCTGCCGTAGGTTTTCATAGCAGAACCGATACCGGCACAGTTAACCGCTACGTGCAGGGCACCGTGTTTAGCCAAAATATTGGCAATGGCACCTTGAACAGAGGCTTCGTCAGCAACGTTTACAGCTTCATAACTGCAGTTTTCACCCAGCTCAGCCACAGTGGC
>JBFKSL010000444.1:0-4121 GCA_041626995.1 Ketobacter sp.
CACAACCAAGGGCTTCCCGGCGCGACCAATACCGATTTTTTCAATGCCGATATTAGCGCGACTATCGCCGAGCCACTGCTGATGATCCAGGTCGATGGATGTAACGACAGCGATATCAGGGTCACAGATATTCACTGCATCCAGTCGCCCACCTAGCCCCACTTCCAATAACCAAATATCCAGCTTTTGCTGTTTGAAAATGTATAGAGCCGCGAGCGTTGTAAACTCAAAATAAGTTAAGCTGGTGTCGCCCCTGGCCTGATCGACGGCCTGCAATGCGACAACGATGGTTTCATCATCGCAATCCACCCGATCCAAACGAATTCGCTCATTAAAATCGATTAAGTGCGGAGAGGTATAAACGCCAACTGAATGTCCATGCTCCAATAACAGTGCTTCCATCACGGCGATGGTTGAACCTTTGCCATTCGTACCAGCAACAGTAATGATAAAAGGATTATTTTGAAGAAGACCGAGGGCTTGCGCCACTGGTTTGATTCGGTCCAGCCCCATATCAATCGTTTTGAAATGGAGCTGTTCCAGATGGCTTAGCCAATCATTTAGCTTCATCCAGCAGCGGAACTCTTGGCTGGGGTAAGCTTGGTCATTAAACGTTGAATAGTGTCACGCATATCTTTGCGCTCAACAATCATGTCCAGAGCGCCGTGCTCTAACAGGAATTCACTACGCTGAAAGCCTTCTGGTAATTTTTGCCGAACAGTTTGTTCGATTACCCTGGGGCCTGCAAATCCGATTAGTGCATTGGGTTCCGCTACGTTAATGTCACCCAGCATAGCTAAGCTAGCGGACACACCGCCGTAAACAGGATCAGTCATCACTGAAAAGAACGGCAAACGATGTTCTTTTAATTTTTCCAATGCGGCACTGGTTTTGGCCATTTGCATCAAAGAGAACAACGCCTCTTGCATACGGGCTCCACCACTGGCAGAGAAACATACCAATGGGCATGAGTTTTCAATGGCCGCATTTACAGCTCGCACGAATTTCTCACCCACGATGGAACCCATGGAACCGCCTAAGAATTCAAAGTCGAAAGCAGCAACTACTACGGGTGATTCTTTAACCGTACCGCGAAAAACGATTAGGGCATCGTTTTCGTTTGTGCCTTTTTGGGCTGCGGCCAAGCGATCTTTATAACGTTTGCTGTCTTTAAATTTCAGGCGATCAACCGGCTCCAGGTCGGCTGCAATTTCTTCGCGGTTTGCGTCATCCAGGAATATGTCAATCCGACGGCGTGCGTTTACCCGCATGTGATGCTCGCACTTAGGACAAACATCTAGATTCTTTTCCAGCTCTGGGCGATATAAGAAGGCACCACATTTGGCACACTTACGCCACAGCCCTTCTGGAATGTCGCTTTTCTTACTGGTTGTTCTCCCAACACTGGGTAGAATTTTGCCTAACCAGCTATTACTCATATGGCCATCCTAATACTTTTATAATCGTTGTTTATTGATCAAGACCTTGGCGCAAAGACTGAATAAACTCTGCCACCTGAGACAACAATGCAGTTTCATCATTTTGATTTTGTGCAATGATATTGACCAATGCGCTTCCCACAACCACGCCATCGGCGTTCTCACCAATGACACGGGCTGTTTCAGCGTCTTTGATACCAAAGCCAACCGCAATGGGCAAATCGGTTATTTTACGAATTGTTTCAAGGCGTTCGTTTACCGCGCCCGCGTCCAGGTTTCCTGCGCCTGTTACACCCTTCAAGGAAACGTAATATAAATAGCCACGGCCCTTTTCTGCGATTTTGGCAATACGCTTTTCACTGGTTGTGGGTGCAATCAGAAATATGCTTTCTATACCGGCCTGATCAAAGTATTTAAGCGGTTGATCAGCTGATTCGGGAGGTAGGTCGACAGTGATTAAACCATCTACACCGGCTTCTGCAGCATCTTGGGCAAACTTTTCGTAACCGTATACTTCAATGGGATTGAGATAACCCATTAATACAACCGGCGTGGTTTGGTTTGTTTCGCGGAACGCCTTCACCATATTGAGCACATCAATGGTGGTCACTCCGTTAGCCAAGGCTCTTTCATCCGCTAACTGGATCACTGGACCGTCGGCCATGGGATCGGAAAATGGCACACCCAGTTCAATAATGTCCGCCCCGCTTTCCGCCAATTGATTCAAAATGGCTACTGTGGATTCCTTAGTAGGATCACCCGCAGTAATGAACGGGATCAGGGCTTTTTTATTTTGCTGCTTTAAGTTTTGTAAGCAGGTTTTTATTCGGCTCATGTTTAACTCCTTATTTCACCGGCTTACAAGGTAATGCCATCGATCTGGGCAACAGTGTGGATGTCTTTATCGCCGCGACCAGACAGGTTAACAATTAACACCTGATCAGGTGACATGGTTGGCGCCAGCTTTTCCACATAAGCAACTGCGTGACTGGACTCCAACGCAGGCATTATGCCTTCTACCAACGTTAAATCACGGAATGCCGCTAAAGCTTCTTCATCATTAATGGAAACATAATCAACGCGGCCGCAATCTTTTAACCAAGAGTGCTCTGGGCCAACGCCAGGGTAATCCAAGCCTGCTGACACGGAGTGAGTGCCAATGATTTGGCCGGAGTCGTCTTCCATCAAATAAGTTCGGTTACCATGCAATACACCCGGACGACCAGCACATAACGGCGCTGCATGTTGACCGGTTGCCAAGCCTAAACCACCGGCTTCGACACCGTACATTTTTACGGATTCATCGGACAGGAATGGGTGAAACAGGCCGATGGCATTAGAACCACCGCCGACACATGCCACCAACGCATCGGGTAACTTACCCGCTTGATCCAAACATTGTTGTCGGGCTTCACGGCCAATTACGCATTGAAAGTCACGCACCAATAGAGGATAAGGATGCGGCCCAGCAACGGTGCCGATGATGTAAAAGGTATCATCTACGTTAGTCACCCAGTCACGCAGCGCTTCGTTCATGGCATCTTTCAAGGTTTTTGTGCCGGAGGTGACTGGGGTAACTTTGGCACCTAATAATTTCATGCGGTATACGTTTAAGGATTGGCGTTGCACGTCTTCCTCACCCATAAACACTTCGCATTCCAAACCTAAGCGAGCAGCCACAGTAGCGGTAGCCACACCATGCTGCCCTGCACCAGTTTCTGCAATAACACGTTTTTTGCCTGTGTATTTTGCTAATAGTGCCTGACCAATGGTGTTGTTTACTTTGTGGGCGCCAGTGTGGTTTAGGTCTTCCCTCTTCAAATAGATCTGCGCACCACCTAACCTATCCGACCATCGCTTGGCATGATATAGCGGTGATGGCCGACCAACGTAGTGGGCCAAATCCTCATCGAATGCCTTTTGAAACTCAGGGTCTTTGGATAGTTTGGTGTAGATTTCCTCTAACTCTTCCAGGGCCGACATCAGGGTTTCTGATACAAAGCGACCACCATATGGGCCGAAGTTGCCTAATGCATCTGGGGTGTTAAGAAAATCGCGCTCAGAGTGAGACACTGTTTACTCCTTTTATAAATGCGCTAACCAGCGCTGGATCTTTTTTGCCTTTTGCTTGCTCCACGCCACCGCTCACATCCACCGCCCAGGGGCGCACGGTTTCAATCGCTGTTGTGACGTTTGAAGGGGTTAAACCACCGGCAAGAATAATCGGTTTTTCAAGCTGTTGCGGGATAGCATTCCAGTTGAAAGTCTGCCCCGTGCCCCCGGGCTGGCCGGGCACATAGGCATCCAGGAGGATACCACGACTGCTGTGGAATGTGTGACATTGTTGGGCTAAATCAGTGCCATCTTTCATGGGAATGGCCTTTATGTACGGTAAGCCGTATCTACTGCATTCGGATTCGATTTCATCGCCATGAAACTGGAGTAGATCAAGCTGAGCGGTTTGAACCACCTTTTCGATGAACTCGGGCTCGGCGTTGACGAACAGGCCTACGCTGGTGATGAATGGAGGTAGGCTAGCCATGATTTGTACGGCGGACTCCAGTTCAATATTGCGGGGACTGGGATGGTAAAACACGAAGCCAAGGGCATCAGCACCGGCATTTGCCGCATGCATAGCGTCTTCTAAGTTGGTGATTCCACAAATTTTTGTTCGCGCCACAA
>JBFKSL010000445.1:0-4103 GCA_041626995.1 Ketobacter sp.
CAGCGCAGCCAGCAGTGAGGATACCAGAATAATGGCTCCTAAGATCAATAGGGGGATCGGTTGCGTTTTCGCGGGTTCAATGAGGTCGGAAAATTGAATGTTCTCGCCTCGATCCAGTTTGGCGGCCACCCAAACAAAGCCTGCGATGAGTAGGGGAGTGAGAAAGACCGAGGAGGGTGGCACAAAGTTAGATAATGCCATGGTCAAAATGCCGGCAACGGCGAAAGCAATTAACTGCCAAGGTTGGGCTTTAAACAGCTTCCAGGCCTCACGAATCCATTGGATTCCCTGTCCGCTGGGCACAGATCTAGGTTCAATACAATCTTGCTGGGTGAGCTGTATTTCTTGACTTGATAACGGTTTGTAACCTGAATTACTGGCTGTGATCGTCATGGCGGTTGTCCTTTATGTTCTTTATTCTTGTTTTTATAGCGAAGCCAATGCCAAAACTTTTTACACTTCGGTGGCGTTTTTCGCATTTTTTAATCGAAAATGCCTATTGGTGCAGGGGGCATTTTGCTATTAACCTGTGTGTCACTATTTTGAATAACTAATTGTTATCTATATAAAAAGAGGCTATTTGACCAGGCGGGAGTGGGGTGAATTTCGAAAAATTTCAGTTAATTCTCAGTTTGTTATAAAATCCGCCGTCATTTTCCCCGCTTGTAAAGCGGGTAGCCCTATGGGTTAATTATCCGAGTCTTGGGCCCAGATACAAGATCTGTTTGTAGCCTATGCTTGGAGGAGTGGCATAACGAATGAAGTTTTTGGATTTATCATCTATGGGCAGTAAATCAATGCCTGATATCGCCGCCGTTTCTCAGCCAAAGGCGCCAGGCCTGTTGGACTGGGTGGGTATGAGCGAAATCGAGGTTCCCTTAGCAATTCCTACTCGCAGTGGCGTGGTTAGTCATGCAGTTGCTCGCGCGCAGGCCTATGTGAACCTGATAAACCCAGAAGCCAAGGGCATTCACATGTCGCGCTTATACCTGCTGTTGGATGAGGCCTGTAGCCAAACCCTCACCGCCAGTAGTTTACGTGATGTGTTAGCGCGCTTTCTGGAGTCCCATGAAGGATTGAGTGATCAAGCTTATGTGGATTTCCGTTTTGATTTTCTGGCACGCCGCCCAGCCTTAAAAAGCGAATTTAGCGGTTGGAAAGCCTACCCTGCTCGTATCGTCGCCACTGAAGACCCCGACGGTTTTCATTTTGAGTTGAAAGTGGATATTCCCTACTCATCAACCTGCCCATGTTCTGCCGCATTAGCACGTCAGTTGATTCAGCAGCAATTCCGCAAGGATTTTACGGACGACAATGTGTCTGCCGATGAAGTTTATAGTTGGTTGGGCACAGAGCAAGGCATTGTTGCCACGCCCCATAGTCAACGTAGTATTGCTGAAGTAAAAGTTCGCTTGTCGGAAGATACCAATGGTTTTCCTTTGGAAGATTTGATCGATGTGGTGGAAGGGGCGTTAAAAACCCCAGTGCAAACGGCTGTGAAGCGTGAAGATGAGCAGGAATTTGCTTTGTTGAATGGCCAAAATCTGATGTTCTGTGAAGATGCCGCCCGTAAAATTCAGGCAGCTATGAATGAGCAGGTGGGTTATCAGGATTTTTGGGTGCGAGTGAATCACCTTGAAAGCCTACATGCCCATGATGCGGTGGCGATTGTCACTAAAGGTGTGAAAGGCGGTTATTTGCCCCAACCTTAAATTCAATTTGCGGGGCTGGCAATGGTTACTAAATTGCGCCCCGTGCCCTTCGATTTGTAAAGCGCAAAGTCAGCCCGGTTCATGGCCTGGCCAATATCCGAATCTTCCTTGTTCACCTCGGTAATACCAATGCTGGTGGTGATTTCGATTATATTTCCCTTATAGTTGAATCGTGTATTTTTAATGGTTCGGCGAATGCGCTCAGCCAGTTGCTTGGCTTGTTCCAGGTTGCTTTCCGGGGATACGATAGCGAATTCTTCTCCACCCAAACGGCCCACCAGATCCACTTCACGGCATTCCGATTTTAATATGGTGGCTACGTGTTCCAGAACATAATCACCTGCCATGTGTCCGAACTGGTCGTTGATATCTTTAAAGTGGTCCAGATCCAGCATAATAAACGCGGCAGGGTGCGCGTAACGTTTGGCTCGTTCCAGTTCTGAGTTGGCCAGCTTCATAAAAAAACGGCGGTTATAAACAGCGGTTAAGCCATCCATTGAGGCAAAAAAGTCCAGCTTGCCGTTTGCGTCCAATAGAATGTCATTCAGCTGCGCTTGTTTTTGCAAGGCTGATTCGAGGTCGCTGGTGCGCTGAGCCACCTTCTTTTCCAGTTCGGCATTGTGTTGTTCTAATTGTTGTTGATATTGTTTCAGGCTGATGATTCCTGCCAGAGCGTCGCAAAAAGAGTACAATAGTTCCATCAATTCCTGGTGGTGTTCGGATTCTTCAAGGGTGCTGATGGCAACAATACCCAGTAGGGTGTCCTGGTAGTAGATGGGCAGTTCATGTAGGTTGTTTTCCTGTAATGGATCCTTTTCTCGATCACTTGGGTCTGCCGGAATTTGTGGAGCAAAGGTACATGCATTTTCGGTAAACTGGCTTGTGAGTGTTAGCTTGCTGTTCTTGTCTAGCAGATAAATGGCAGCAGGTCGGTTCTTAAGCTCAAGCACCGAGGAAAAATTATTTAGTGCCCGATTTAATTGCTCTTCCAATGGGGCCGGTTGCAATGCCAAAGCAATAACATTGCTTAATAGATTGTTGTGGCATTGTTGCCGTGCAATTTTTTTCTTCTGCAAAAAACTCTGTAATGCAGTGTCCACTGTTAATAGAAGATCGTCTTCTTCCCAGGGTTTGCCAATATAGCGAAACAGACCCGCCTTATTCAAAGCGGCACCCACTGCTTCTGCTGTAGCTTGGCCAGTGAGCATGATGCTTAAGCTTTCAGGTAGTTTTTGTTTTAACTTTTCAAGCAGCTTATCGCCGTACATGCCAGGCATCACGTAATCCACAATAACCAGTGGAATTTCGGTTGCCGATTCAATCAGTTCATCGCACAGTTCCAGTGCTTCCTCGGCGGACTGGGCCACTTCAATACTATAAAGATCTGCAAAGCGGTGTTGAAGTTGGGCTCGAAGGCTATCGATAACAATTTTTTCGTCATCAACACACAGTATCACCGGTTTATTCATGCTTTCTCCTTGAATGGAGGCAGCAGCTGGTAGAAGTCTTCCTGGGTCCAGGGTTTGTTGATGCAGCCTTTAAGATTAGTGAGCTGTCTTGTGCGTTCAACTGCTTCTGGGTCGGCGTGTCCGGTTAGCATAATTTTTGTGATGTTTGGATATTGTTGATGAACTTGAATAAGAAATTCGTCACCCTTCATGCCTGGCATTAACCAGTCTGAAACAATAACGGCAATTTCTTCTCCGTTCTCAATCAATTCTCTGGTGAGTTCTAATCCTTCCTCGGCGCTTTCAGCAATCTCAATGGTGTAACGATCGTTATACCAGTGGCGTAGTTGCGCCCGCAGGCTCATTAATATGGTGCGCTCATCATCAACGCATAGAATAAATGGCTTCTTCAATTTGGATTGGCCTGTGCTTTATTCATGTGGTTTGCTGTATCGGCATTGTCCAGCGGTAAGGATACCGTAAAAGTGGTTGCTCCTGGTTTGCTGGTAAAAAAGATTTTGCCGTTGTGTTTATCAATGATGCGCTTGCAAATGCCTAAACCCAAGCCGCTGCCTTCACCGGAGACTTTGGTTGTGAAAAAGGAATCCCAAACTCGGCTTTGAATTTGTGTGGGTATACCGTGGCCAGTATCGCTGATATGCACTCGTACTTCAGGTGGATTCGTTTGCTTGCTGAGTTCAGTGTTGATCGTGAGCATGCCTTTGTATTCCATGGCTTGTAGTGCGTTGTGAATAAGGTTTGTCCAAACCTGGTTCAGCTCATCAGCATGACAACGTAATGGGGGGAGCGAATCGAATTCTTTCACAACCTCGCATCCATGCTTCAATAATCCATTATAGAGTATCAATACAGTATTGAGACATTCGTTAATGTCTACCTCCACCTTCTCGCCAAATTGATCCTGGCGAGCAAAGCTTTTTAG
>JBFKSL010000446.1:0-4101 GCA_041626995.1 Ketobacter sp.
AGTTATCATGCGGATTTAGTAAGAGATGTTCTTGAGGTTGAAGAAAGTTACAAACTGATGTTTGGGATTTCATTCGGCTTTGAAAATACTGAAGATCCAATAAACAATACCCGTATGGGTAGAGCAGAGTTAAGTGAAACCACGGTGTTTCACAATTAGGGAATTAACCTAAACCATAACAAACATAAATGATATTTCGCAGGAGAAGACAATGACAAGAGAGATCGATTGCGCGTGGGATTTTGAAGTAAGCTCACCAGGTAAAAAAGACAAAAGCGTGGTGACCCTAAAATCTGAAGGTAACCTTGTTACTGGCACCATGAATAGCGCAGACTACGGTGTTCAAGATATTGAAGAAGGTAACTGGGATGGAGAAACGCTAACCTGGAAAAGCAAAGTAACCAAGCCCATGAAACTCACCTTGAAGTATACAGCCACCTTGGACGACAGTAACAACATGGAAGGCTTTGTAAAAGTTGCCATGGCCAAGCTGAAAATCAAGGGTACGCCGATCGCTTCCTAAATGATTTTATTTTATCTGATGGCCTAAAGATTGAATTTAGGCCATCTTTTCACTCCTAAATCCTACCTCCGCTTCTTTGTTCTGAAATTCAAACTCTTTTTCCAAAATTCAAAACGAATACTGATTGCGAGCGTTCAGCTGTTTATTTATGGTTTGTAGAAAGTACCTTTTTTCGTGTCCAATAAACCAAAAATAATAAGAACTTCCTATGAATAAAAATAAGTTTAAAAGGCAGATATTATGATTATCCCAATAAAAACTATTCCAATAACGAGAATAAAACTCTCTGGAAGATACATCGCATTCGTTGTGATGGTGTTGTTGTTTTCCGGTTGCAAACAGGATATTCCTGATGAAGGTTATGTGCCGGGCATTCCTTGGTTGTTAGGTTCAACCGTTATTAAACTTAACCCATTTGGCTATGAAAAAGCAGAATATTTTATTAAGGGAACCGCAAGCAGTTATATCAGCACTGAACCCTTAACTGAGGACGGCAAATGGCACGTTGAAGTAGATGATCAGGCGGACTTTAAAACCCGCATTGTTGTTTATCGGCCCAAAGACCCAGCGAAGTTTAACGGTACTGTGATTGTTGAGTGGTTTAATGTTAGCGGCGGAACCGAAGCATCTTCCGAGTGGATCATGGCGCATACCGAACTGTTACGCAGTGGTTACGCCTGGATCGGTGTGTCGGCACAGAAAGCGGGGATCGATGGCGCGGGTGTCACCATTCTTCCGATTTCACTTTCTCTGAAAAAAATTAACCCCAATCGTTATGATACTTTGCTACATCCTGGAGATAAATATGCTTACGATATTTTCAGCCAGGTTGGGCGTGCCATTACGCAACCGCAGAATTTCAATCCCCTGGGAGCGTTGCAGGCTGAGCGCTTTGTTGCCTCAGGTGAATCACAATCGGCAGATTTTCTGCTGACTTACGTAAATGCAATTGCACCCCGTGAGCGTATTTTTGATGCCTACTATATCCACAGTAGAATACACGGATCAGCCCCTTTGCAACCCGATCCGGAATCCACGGATTTAGGATTCGAGACTCGAGACACGGTTTTAGTGCGCGATGACTTGGATGTGCCAGTGCTAATGCTGCAAACGGAAAGTGACACTACAGTGCTTGGCGCTTATCAGGACACGCAACCAGATACGGATATGTTTCGGGTATGGGAAGTGGCGGGTACCGCCCATGCGGATCGTTATGTGGGAAATTTAGGTTTAACCGATAAAGGAGATAATCCTAATGTGGCTGCTGTGGTGGAAAATCATTATGCTGTGCCGGTAATTAAGAGGTGCGAAAAACCCGTTAACTCTGGGCCACAACACTTTGTAGTAAAAGCTTCTATTGCCGCATTGGATAATTGGTTGCGTACAGGTATTGCACCCACGCCCGCTGAACGTTTTGTTTTTGATGATGAAACAAAAACACTGGTACGGGATCAGTTTGGCAATGTTATGGGTGGCATTCGTACGCCTTATGTGGATGTTCCTATTGCGACATTGTCCGGAGAAGGGCAGGATAGTGATGACATCTTCTGTTCTATTTACGGCACTACTAAACTTTTTGATGAATCCACGTTAACTGAAATGTATCTTGATCATGATGCTTATGTTAGCGCGGTAAATGCATCTGTAGGCGAGGCGGTAGCGAATGGTTTTTTACTGGAAGCTGACGGCGAATTAATAAAAATTCAAGCACAGCAGTCAAATATTCCCTATCCCTAGCTGTTTAACTGATTTTATGTCAAAAAAAAGGATCACCTAGCGAGTGCAATGTAGGTGATCCTTATCAGCGCCATAACAAACTTTTACTTTTTAAGCTAAAACCGCATCAATATCCTGTTGAATCAATTTTCCTAGTGCAACACAGTGGTCATTGGCGGTTCCTAAATACAATTCGTTTTTCTTCGCCCAGCTAAAGAATCGATGTAACGGATAATCCAAATCCTGCCCTATGCCACCATGAATGTGTAAAAATACATGGGCTGCAATATGGCCCGCTTCGCAAATCCAAAACTTGGTGCTATGTGCAGCCAGTTGCCCTTGAGTTTCTGTATCACAACCGTTATCCAACACATCCAGCAATCGCCAGTAAACCGAACGTAGCGCCTCAATGGCCATAAAGCCGTCCGCAGCCTGTTGTGCTACTGCCTGAAAACCCGCTAAAGGGCGGCCAAACTGTTTACGTTCACTGGTATATTCAGCCGCGCGACGTAAGCCTTCTTTGAGCACGCCTACTTGCATGGCGGCCATGGCCGCATAAGTACGTTGAGCCTGCCAGGCCAGCAGAGTATCGGCTTCATCGTTCGTGGCAATGACATTTTCTGCTGCCACCTGCACGTTGCTAAAACTTAAATGAGCAGTAAGTTCACCGCTAGTAGCCCGTTGCGTTACTACCGTAATGTCTTCGCTTTGTGCATCTACATAGCCAACCCACTGGCTGTTTTCATCCAGCTGAGCGGTGACTAAAAAGCCATTGGCAACGGAGGCATAACCCACCAGGTTGCTGTCGCCGTTCAATACCCAGCCTTCTTTTTCTGCCTGAGCATTGAGTGGGTGTTTGTTCAGTAGGCCGGAATAGGGGCGAACCGATGTTAAAATACATTCACCTGAGCTTACTCCAGGCAATAAGCGTTGTTTTAGTTCATCTGATGCAAACTGGGCGATGGGCAAGGCGCATTCAACAACAGATTCCAAAATAGGAACTGGAGCAACAGCGGAACCCTGAGCTTCAAAAATTATGCACAGCTCAGTCATGCCCATTTCTGAACCACCAAATTGAGATGGTAATGCCGTACCTAACAAACCGCTTTGGGCCAGCTGTTGCCATAACTCTTGATGCAAAGGAATGTCGCTGTTATAGATTGCTTTGATCTGTTCATCGGTACACAGATCTCGGAACATGCGAATGGCAACGTCCTGAATGGCTTGTTGGTCTTCGCTGTAATTAAAATTCACGGTAATAGTCCTCTACAACTTAAACGATGGTGTTGGGCATACCCAGAGCGAAGGATGCGGTCATGGATCGCATTACTTCCAAAACGCCGCCGCCGATTGTCATGATTTGAGCGGAGCGGTAATCGTATTCCAAGTGGCCATCGAACAATGATTCAGGGCTTTCAAATTGAACGGCGGCATCTTCACCGGCCAGCTCCTGCAACTCACGCAATATCTTTATTTGCTCCAAGGTATTAAATACCTTGCTGCCCGAAGCGAGGCCCACATCGATTTTATGATCATCCACATTTTGTGAATTGCGCAGGTTCAGTACTTCAACCGCTTCAAGGCGGGCATACAGATTACCAATACGAGTGGCGATCATGGGATCATCGATGCGCCGCTTACCATTGGCGTCGGGTGTCGCTAAAAGTTTGCTGATATAGCCAAATTGCTTGCGGGAGATCACTGACATTGCTGCCAAAACGATACGCTCATGGTTTAGCTGCGAAGTAATCACCTTCCAGCCACCGTTCACTTTACCTAGCACGCGGTTTGGTGGAACTTTTACATTCTCGTAATAGGTCATATTGGTATCCACACCAGCCAAGGTGTGAATAGGGGCGTGG
>JBFKSL010000447.1:0-4097 GCA_041626995.1 Ketobacter sp.
CTGCAAGGTGGAGCGTATAAGCGCATTTTGGTTGTATCTGCAGAGGCTGGTTCAAATTGGCGCAATTTAAAAGAACCAGAGAGTGCATCATTATTTGGTGATGCAGCTGCGGCGGTATTGCTGGAAATTTCAGACGATAAAGATCAAGGTTTACTGGACTGGCAGATGAATACCTGGCCTGAAGGTGCTGAGCTTACCGAGTTTCGTGGTGGCGGTACACGACGACCTCCCTATGGTGTGGATACGGCTCCTGATGATTATTTATTTCATATGAAAGGGCCGAAGGTGTTTCGTATGGTGTTGAAGCGTATTCACTCTGTGTTAGGTGATTTATTCGACCGTAATGGTATGGAGTTTTCAGATATAGATCGCTTTATTCTGCATCAGGCATCGGGGCCGGGCATGGAGGGGTTTGCCAATATCGGCTTTCCCAAGGAAAAAACGGTAAATATCGTATCAGATCATGGCAACTGCATTGCTGCGTCCATTCCTATGACATTGGCTATTGCTGACCAGCGAGGCCTGTTAAAGCGTGGCGACAAATTGTTGCTGGGCGGAACAGGAGCAGGGTTGTCCATCGCCTTTGCCATAGTGCAATGGTAATCACGAATAATAAGGGTGCAAAAATTTATGTATCAGCGATTTTTTAAAGCGAATTGGATTGCCGCGCGGCAGTTTAATCAATATGTATCATCGGCGTTAACCTTTACCGGCTTTGTATTTATAAATGCAGTGGTCACCTTGGGGTTGTTATTTGATGTGATTGTTTTTCCCCGCATTAGGGAAAAACAAATTAAGAGCCCAATTGTGATTGTGGGTAACCCCCGCAGTGGCACCACTTTCCTGCAGCGTTTTATGGTAGATCATGAAATGGGTGCTGGCATGCGGGTTTGGAAAATGCTGTATCCCTCGCTGACTTTGCAGGCCGCGGTTAAGCCGTTGCTGCCGTTGCTGGAAAAAGTCAGTCCTGCACGTCATCACTCCAATGCGGCCCATGAAACCAGCTTAACCTCTGTGGAAACCGATGACCCTTCCTTTATGTTTCGGTTTTTTGATGGGTTCTTTCTTTACGGTTTTTTCTATGCGTGGGCCAAACAGGATTATCTACCTAACTTTCTACCTGAAAACCGCGATACCAGCGCTCGTGATTTTAAGTGGCTGGAAAACATGTGGAAGCGAAATCTGATTAGTGAAAAGCAAGATCGTGTGGTAGCCAAGCTGTTTTCCCTGTCCTTGCGTTTACCTCAGTTCTTAAAATATTTTCCTGATGCCAAAATTATTTATATGGTGCGTGACCCCGTGCAAACGGTTCCTTCCGGTTTAAGCTTGGTTACGGGCGTGTTGGATGGACGTTTCGGGTTTTGGAAACTTTCGCAAGATAAAAGGCAGCACTATGTTGAGCGCATGTATTCAGCTTTGCATCAGTTAAGCATGCGATTTTTGCAAGACTATCAAGCTGGGAAAATTCCCCATAAGAATTTATACATCCTCACCTACCCGAAGTTGATGAACGATTTTGACAATACCATGCAGGAGATTTTGGATTTTATTGGTGATCAGGATCACCCTGGGCAACCTTACAATGCCTCGCCTGAGTTTTTAGATGAAATCAAAAAGATTGCGGAAAAGCAAAAGCGCCATAAAAGTGAACATAAATATGATTTGGAGCGGTTTGGTTTAACAGAGGAGCGAATCCGTAAAGATTATGCTCCCATTTATGCGGCCTTTGATGTGGATGCTCGTGCGGCTGCTAAACAAAAAGAGGAAGAGCTGGAAGCCGTTTAATCGGTGGGTAATCGGTTGATCATGCCAATGCCGATACAAAGGGCCATTACCAATGGCCAGCCCAGCATCAGCAGGCGCCAGCGTAGTTTTACCTGGCGCAATTCCATAAATTGATCGATGATGATCCATGCTTTGCAGAAGCCTGCTATCAATACGATAGCTCCCGCCAACAACCTTAGCTCCAACTCTCCTGCACTAACGGTGATTATGGAAAGAACGGCAAGTGCTATCCAGCTGAGTGTGAGTCGTCTTCGTGTGTCGAAATACTTTCTCATGGCTCCCCCTAGTTCAGCACATAAATTAGAGGAAACAACATCACCCACACCAGGTCCACCATGTGCCAGTAGAGCACGCCGGACTCTAAATTATGTAAGCGATCTGAAGAGTAGCTGTGATACCAGCAGCGTACGGCCATAAAGGCCAGAATCACGATGCCCAACAACACATGTAAAAAATGAAAAACTGATACGATCCAATACAGGGTAAAGAAGCGGTCGTATTCAATATCCAGCCCTTGTTCGGCTAAATGATTGTATTCCGTTAGTTTGATGTAAACATAAACCCAGGCAGATACCATAGCCGATGCTAACAAGGCAGCACTTATTTTCTGTTGCTGATGACGTGCCCTATCTACAGCCAGGGCGGCTAAAAAACCGGAGGTTAGCAGGCTTAAGGTTAAAGTAAGCCCGGTCGAGGTATCCAATAGGTCACGGCTTTTTCGAAAACTATCCGCCTGTAGCGCTTCGGCCACTGCAAACCCCATGATCATTAATCCAAACACCGCCAATTCTGCCAAGATGAAAAACCACATGGCGAGGTCACCCGGTAGGGGTTGTGTTGTAGAGTTGTGGCGCATAGATCTTAGTAACTTCCGTAAATAGGCAGTCAGTGTTCCAGATCTAAAAAGAAATTACCAGAAATGTACGGGAAGTACTGCAAGAGAGGTAGTTATACCTCTCCATAGCGGGGATTGTCGATGGCTAGTTTGTGCTTGGCAATGTTAAGTAAGCACTGAGTAAGCTGTACGTTAATGGACTGTTC
Organism: Ketobacter sp.; assembly: GCA_041626995.1. GTDB lineage: Bacteria > Pseudomonadota > Gammaproteobacteria > Pseudomonadales > Ketobacteraceae > Ketobacter. Next base: position 2,827 of record JBFKSL010000447.1, read on the forward strand.
ACGATTGGCAATGGCGTCATTCAGTTGTTGATTGAGTTGTTGAAGCGAAGTGTTTTCATCGGCGTTTAGCAGTTCGCGCAATAGGGCGGTTTCTTGTTCTTTAAATTTGCCACTTAGAGTGTGTTCGCGACGCACCTGATTAATCACGTTACTCGCCACCCGGCGATAGAATTGATCTGCCCCTGGGTCTTCCACCTTTTGGCTTAAGAATTCCGCAACCGCTTCTAACAGTTCATCTTGAGAAGGGCGATTTAATGGCATGGCTGTCTCCTTAGTTCGATTGAGCGATGGCGTGCAACAACTGCATCATATCGAGTTCGGTTTCTGCCACACGGCGGCCAATGGCCGCACGCTCCACCGAGCGAACCTGGCCATTTAAATGGCTATAGGCTTGGTATTGGCAGATAACGCCCCATTTCAACGTACCGAATAATTCCCAGTAGCGAACTTGTTGTGGATTAACTGCAATGCCACTTGCTGCTTCATAGGCTGTAAATAGCGCTTCACGATCACCAAAACCACCCACCGGCATTTCGGGTCGACTAAACCGCCAAGCGCGCACGCACAGCCAACCTAAGTCTTCCATAGGGTCTCCTAAGTGGGTGAGCTCCCAATCCAAAATTCCATTTAAGCCATCCTCCGTGATGAGGAAATTACCTAAACGAAAATCACCATGCACCAGCGATAATTGCGGACAGGAAGGAATATTTTCTTCTAGCCAGCGAAATGCCAGCGAAAACACTGGCAGGGTTTCACCAAAGCCTTGATGAATGGTTTTCAGATCGTGAAGCTGCGTGGCGGCATCCTGTTTGGGAAGAAAGTCCAATTGCTGCGCGGGAATTTGATGAATGATTGATAATGCCTGGGCGCATTGTTGGGTAAGCTGGTTTCTGGCATTGTCAAACTCTGGGGCTTTTAAAATCTTCGGCGCCAGAGATTCCCCTGCCAGGGTTTCCATCAAATAGCCGCTGCCTAACTGAGGGTGGTTTTCCAAAATATGGAATACCTCGGCCACCGGTGCACCAGCTTGCTGTGCTGCTTGCTGGGTGCGAGCCTCTATGGTTTTTCCCACCCCTGTGCCAAATTGTTCACAACCGGAATCCAAGCGCAGAATAAGCCCCTGCTGATTGGTTTCCACCAACCAAGTTGCAGCTGAGGCACCTGCGGTAAGGCGTCGACAACGTTTAATTTGGCACTGGTTGCCAATGCAGTCATCAATAATGGGTTGCAGGGCCTGCTGGACGAAATCGGCGGACATGTTCATGTTAGCA
>JBFKSL010000448.1:0-4062 GCA_041626995.1 Ketobacter sp.
AACTCGCGCTGCGCGCTCAAACACTCCCCGCCTTATTCCTGGCCAAATCTGCGATGCTCGGCTGCGTGAAAGTGCTCAAAAAAGAGTTCACTCTGCAAATACTTCCGCTTTCCTCTGGCTAGTTTGAAACTGAAGAGAGGAAGAACTTCCTCTCTTCAGCCTGCTGCTTTAGATCTTGCCAACCAGATCCAGTGAAGGTGCTAGAGTTTCTTCACCTGGCTGCCAAGCTGCTGGGCAAACTTCTCCGTCGTGATCTGCAACGTATTGAGCCGCTTGAATTTTGCGAACCAACTCTTTTGCAGAGCGACCAATACCCAAGTCATGAACTTCTGCCACTTTGATTTCCCCTTCAGGGTTGATCACGAAAGAGCCTCGAAGGGCCAGACCATCTTCTTCGATCATCACATTAAAGTTGCGAGAAATCGTGCCAGTCGGATCTCCAATCATTGGGAATTTAATCTTCTGAATGGTGTCAGAAGTGTCATGCCATGCTTTATGAGTAAAGTGGGTATCAGTTGATACGGAATAAACTTCTACGCCCATTTCTTGCAGCTTTGCATAATGATCAGCAAGGTCACCCAATTCAGTTGGGCAAACAAAAGTGAAGTCTGCAGGGTAGAAGAAAACCACAGACCACTTGCCTTTCAGGCTTTCGTCAGAAACATCAATAAACTCACCGTTGTGATATGCAGTGGCTTTAAAAGGTTTAATTTGCGTATTGATCAGCGACATATTTCCTCCTGGGGACTGGGTTGTTGAAAGCTGATGAGGAAATAATAGGGGCGATAACACGATTAATAAAATTGATTGTTTCTATATCCGTAATAGCTATTAGTTAAAATGAAAGTTTATTGCGATGGACAGAACAGCGACCCCTTCGTTACCATCTTCTCTTAGGAGCGTGAACTCGCCCTTTTACTAGCAGGAGTAGCTAACATCATGAATAACAAGGTGGGTTTTGCCCTAAGCGCCCTAATCATTCTAGGGGCAGGGGTGTTTTTGTACTTGAACAACCTCCCAGACTCAACCCCAACAGCCACCGTTGCGGCGCAGTCGGTGGCGATTGAAAAACCGGAACAACGTCACCCAGTGATTCGAGACTTGCCCGCACCAGGAGCCATTCCAGAATCGACTGAACAGGTTGAACCGCAAGAGCCTGTGGTGGAAATTATTCAACCGCCTAAAGAGCTAAGCGGCAGCGATGATCTGTTTCGCTTTGCTGTAGAAGCCATGACAAATCAAGCGGTGCAGTGGTTAACACCGGATGAGCAGATTCGCAAATGGGTATTGCTGGTGGACAATGTGGCCAACAACAAAGTGCCCATTAAGAACCGTCCGCTGGAATTTCAGCTGCCTCCGTTAAACTTAGAAAGCAGCGGAGAAATGACCCGGCTAGGAAACAACACCGAACGCACAAGCATCTTAATCGATGCATTTACTAACGTTGATACCACACTAGTCGTTCATTACTATCGCGCTTGGTTGCCAACCTTCGAACAGGCCTATGAAGAACTAGGTCAAGAAGGAGACTTTCACTCACGCTTTATACAAGCAATTGATAATGTACTCGCTGTGGATGCTGACGCCGCCAATGATGCCACGCTGATACAGCCCGTAGTCTATTTTAAATTTGCCGACCCCAGCTTAGAAAAAGCTACGAGGCTGGAAAAGTTTTTGTGGCGCCTGGGGTCAAAAAACACGGAAAAAATTAAACGTTTCTTAAAGCAACTTAAAGATAAACTTTAGGCGCAAACGACCCCGGCACCCACCGGGGTTATTTTTACCAAGTATCAATACAGGGGCGCTTTTTACCCTCTCGGGTTTTAAATGAGCTCCCAGTTCCAGCAGCGTTTAACCCCGACACAAGCAATTTGCGCGAATCCGCGGGGTCAATCACTTCGTGGAATTCAAAAAAAGTTGCCGTGTTCACCGCTTTACCACGCTCATACATCTCTGCGACCATTTTATCAAACAGCGCTTTCTGCTCTGCAGGGTCTTGTAAGGCTTCAATTTCCTTTTTAAAACCCAGTTTCACTGCACCTTCCAGCCCCATGGCACCAAACTCACCTGTAGGCCAGGATACGGTGAACACCGGCGCTTTTAGGCTGCCCCCGGCCATAGTCATAGCGCCCAAACCATAGGCTTTACGCAAAACGATGGTAAAAAATGGCACGCTTAAACTGGCAGCAGTAACAAACATACGAGCTGCGTGTTTTACCAATGCGGTTTTTTCCACTTCCGGCCCCACCATGATTCCAGGGGTATCACATAAAAACACAATGGGAATATCAAAGGCATCGCACAGCTGCATGAAGCGGGACGCTTTATCCGCACCCTCGGCATCTACGGCTCCCGACAAATGCTGTGGATTATTAGCAATCACAGCAATCGGTCGGCCCTCAACTCGTGCAAACGCGGTGATCATGCCTTTACCAAAGCCACTACGCAGCTCCAATACCGAGCCAGTATCCATCATGGTGTTAATGACTTTATGTACATCGTAAATACGTAAACGATTTTCAGGCACCAGACCGCGTAGCTTACGCTGGTCGTCCTGCTCCCATTGCGCAACATCGCCCTGAAAATAGGATAGGTATTGCTTGGCAACCTTGACCGCTTCCGCCTCATCTTCAACCAGCACATCAATAACACCGTTGCTGGCTTGCACCGAAGTTGGCCCCACTTCTTCCGGTTTGTAAACGCCCAAACCACCGCCTTCAATCATGGCTGGTCCGCCCATTCCAATATTGGCGTTTTTGGTGGCGATCACCACATCACTACACCCTAACAACGCGGCGTTACCGGCAAAGTTGCGGCCCGATGCAATACCCACCAAAGGCACTAAACCCGATAACCGGGCGTAATATAAGAACGCCAGGCAATCTAATCCTGCCGAAGAACCCAAACCATCGGTATCACCTGGACGACCACCGCCGCCCTCACTAAATAAAACTACCGGCACTTTCAACTTTTCTGCCAATTCAAACATGCGATCTTTTTTATAGTGATTTTGAATACCTTGGGTGCCAGCCAAAACGGTGTAGTCGTAACTCATCACCACACATTGCGATGCTTCTTCACCGAATAGCTCACCATTCACTTTCGCAAGACCCGTTACCATACCGTCAGCTGGCGTTTTCTCCATTAACTCCTGCACGGATCGACGACGGCGTTGAGCAGCAATCACTAGCGATCCATATTCAACAAAACTGTTTTCATCACACAGATCGGCAATATTTTCACGCGCTGTACGCTGGCCTGTGGCTCGCCGTTTGGCCACAGCATCTGGACGATTTTCATCGTAACCGTAGGCATGCCGATCATAAACTTCCTGTAAATCGGGGCGAATATAATCCAGATCCTGTTGCGTTTGTTGCTGGTGCTCTCCCGCCTCTTGGCTTGAGGCAATAAATTCCAGCAAAGCCTGGCCTTCATTTACGCCTTGGCCATCGTGGCAATGAATTTTCTCAACAATGCCATGGCTGGGTGCTGCAATAACATGCTCCATTTTCATGGCATCCATTATTAACAAGGGTTGACCGGCTGTTACTTGTACCCCCTCTTCAACCTCTACCGCAATCACGGTGCCTTGCATGGGTGCAACTAGCGCGTTTTCGGAAGCATCTTCGATGATGGCATTATTGGTATTTTCAGAAACCTGCTGAGGTAAAAAACTGCCTGCATCATGATTAAGCAATTGCGTAAGGTTTTGATCAATAAAACGGGTATGGACTTGGTTTTGAATTACCGAATCATGAGATAACAGTGCCTTTAATACGTTGATATTGGTATCTACGCCCAAAACACGAAACTCTTTTAACGCTTGCAACGTTTTGCGTAATCCCGCAGCAAATTCCGCCCGTGGAGCATGCACAATCAACTTGGCAATTAATGAGTCATAACGGGAACTGGTTTGGTAGCCGCTGTAAACATAACTGTCTACACGCACACCATTACCACCTGGAACATCAAAGGACGAGATCAAGCCGCCCGAAGGTTTTACGGTGCCATCGGCAAGCAAGGTTTCCATATTGATTCTTGCCTGCACGGCAAACCCAGCTG
>JBFKSL010000449.1:0-4047 GCA_041626995.1 Ketobacter sp.
AAAAGGCCATATGGCCGTGGGCTGCGGTAATTTGAGTACCGTGTGTGTAGTAGTTCACCGGGGCCAGCGTATGCATAAAGCCCCATACACCCGCGCCCAAGAATGCCATCACGCCAGTTCCCATGGCCCAAAGTACAGTGGCTTTATTGGGGTGTTGCTTACGACGTTTATTCACCATGTTAAAGGCGAAGATGGTCATCATAAAGAAGGGGATAGGTTCTAATGCAGAGAAAATAGACCCCAACCATTGCCAATAGGATGGTGTGCCAATCCAATAGTAGTGGTGGCCGGTACCAATAATGCCGGTAATCAACGCAGCCGCAATAATGACATACAGCCACTTATCAATTACCTCGCGGTCGACACCGGTGGTCTTAATTAGCACGTAGGCGAGAATGGAGCCTAAGATCAATTCCCATACACCTTCTACCCATAGGTGAACCACCCACCACCAGAAGTATTTATCCAATACCAGGTTTTCGGGGTTATAGAAGGAGAATAAGAACATCACCGCTAAGCCTACCAAACCTGTTAACAGAACGATGTTGATAACGGTTTTTCGACCCGATAACACAGTTAAACCGATGTTATAAATAAAGCCCAGGGCTACGATAACGATTCCGATCTTTGTGATGGTAGGTTGTTCTAAAAACTCCCTGCCCATCGTCGGTAAAATATCGTTGCCGGTTATTTTGGCTAAGGTTGCGTAGGGCACTGCAAGATAACCAACAATGGTTAATGCTCCAGCTACCAAGAAAATCCAAAACAGCGCCAACGCAAGTTTAGGGCTGTGTAATTCTCTTTCAGATTCTTCAGGCACTAAGTAATAGGCAGCACCCATAAAACCAAATAACAACCAAACGATCAGCAAATTGGTATGAACCATTCGCGCAACGTTAAAAGGAATTTCTGGAAACAGAAAATCACCAACAACATATTGCAAACCTAAAATAAGGCCAAACAGTACTTGGCCCACAAACAACCCAATAGCCGCTATGAAATAGGGCATAGCAACTGACTGAGATTGATAACGAAGTTGTGCGTCACTCATCCTATGTTCCCCTTATCCATTAATGTTGGGTGGCCAATTTTCAGTGTTGATTTCACTGGTCCATTTCAAGAATTCTGCAATGGCGTCCAGCTCTTCTTCAGTGAGGTTAAACTGCGGCATGCTACGTCGGCCTGGAATACCTTCCACCGGGCGACTTTTAATAAAGCCTTTAATTGCCTCTTTGGAATTGCCAAAGCGTTGGTAAACGTTACCCAGTTCCGGTGCAAAGTAAGCACCTTCACCCAGTAATGTGTGGCAGCCAATGCAGTTGTTTCTTTCCCACACAGCTTTACCCAAAGCAACTTGCTCCGTAATATTTTCACGGTTATCGCGTTTGGGTAAGCGGCCGGTGGTATCAAAAGTCAGGGCAAGAAATGCGAGAACAAAAAACACACTCCCTCCCAGATAGATATTACGAGCCATAGTTTTGGTGAAGATGTCTGGCATAACTCCCCCTTCCGTTGTAAGAAATTGCGCCGAACCATTATTATATTGGCAGATAAACTCCTAATTGACGAAGGTCATGGTCAAGTCGAAGCAAAAAAAATTAATGTGGGTAAAATTTAGTACCCAGTTAGAGGTAGGCAGAATGGTTAAACCAGCAGCAATATTAATAATGGTTTTAAGTTTGGTGGTTGGCTGCAGTCAAAAAGTAGCCAATTATGACTACAACACCACAGTCAATTTTCATGAGTTGCAAACGTACACTGTAAAAGCCAACGACAAAACTTCATTTCAATCTTTAGACAGTGCTCGTATTGAACAGGCAATAACCACAACCTTCGCTAATCGCTACCAGAAATTGGAAGATGAACCGGCGGACTTTTCTGTTCGTTATCATTTTGAGGCACAGCGTAAAATTGATCGATCTGGTGTCAGCTTTGGTTTTGGGGCGGGAACTGGAAATGTGGGCGTGGGAGTGAGTACTGGGTCATCGGCAAAGGAAAGAGTGGAGCAACACTTGGTACTGAGCGTAATCAGTGGTGCAACAAGGCAGGTGATATGGCAGGCCAAGGCTGCCAAAGGCATGGCACTGGAGTTGGAGGCTGCTGAACGAGAGGCGATCATTCAGTCCACAGTGAAGACCATGCTGAGCAACTTTCCACCCTGAACATTCGTTTTTAGGCGAAGTAACGGTATACTTGCGCCCACAATCGATTTGTAACCAGTTTAAAAGGGGCTCCGTTGCCTCAAAACATGTTTGGAGAGAGGTTTTAGATAATGACTAAAATGAAGCAACTTATTGTTTCTGCAGTAGTTTTTTTGGGGATTTTAATGACTGGCCAAGCTATGGCCTCAAAATTGGCGGATCAAAGTGGCAGTGATGAGCCCATTGGTATGCGCTCCATTATGAGCCCAGTCAAGGTTGATGCCCGTACTCAGCCATCTGCTAAAGTATGTTTACAAGGTGAAGAGTGCGCTTCTGCCCAGCCGGTAGCTGCTGCGGCTGAACCTGCCGCCAAATCGGCAGAAGATATGTATGGTGCTTGTGCCGCCTGTCATGGTACAGGTGCCGCTGGTGCACCAAAATTGGGCGATAAAGATGCGTGGGCAGCCCGTATAGCTCAAGGTAAAGATACCCTGTATAGCAATGCCATCAACGGTTTCAATATGATGCCTCCGCGTGGTACCTGTGCAGCTTGCTCTGATGACGACATCAAGGCCATTGTTGACTATATGGTTGAACAGTCTCAGTAAATCGATTACTGAAACACCTAAAGCCCTGGAAAATTGACCTTTCCGGGGCTTTTTTATGCCTGCCGCTCAGACTATCCACTATATTGATAAGAGGCGATTGGGGTATTTTTACCTGATAAATATATAATTCCGAGAAATAACCTTCCTTCTGAAATGAGTGGTTTTCAGCAAGTAAAATCAAACATTGGTCGAATAGTGCTGCCCACACGTGTAGGTTGGTTGTCGCTGTTTCTGGTCATCCCAGTGGCGGCGCTATTGCTGCAATTGCTGTTTTCCCGCGATGAACAAGTCCTCAAAATCGACAATAAACTAAAAGCCATCAATGATATCCGCACACTTCAGCAGGTGGTGGATTTGGCTGAGCGACTGCGCGATTTGAGTGCCATTGTGGTGTATGACCGTAATAGCGAGCTGGACGATGAATACAGTCGACAGCAGAAGTCGCTGATGGTTAAGTTAACGGAACTGAAGTCTGATAAAGCATTTAATGGCAACAACCCCATTTATGAGTTGAGCTATCCGTTGCTCTTATCACAAGTGCAGAGTTCACGTCCCGCACTCGGAGCAGAATTCACTACCCCTTCGGTGGCCTTTGAAGAACATCAACTATTGGTTGCCGATTTGCAGCAAATTCAGTTCCGATTGGCAGATCAAGGTGGGCTATTTGCTGAACGCGTTGGCGTGTTTCCAGATCTCACCTATTTGGCATTGGATGAATACACCGCCCTTACCAGCGATTTGGGCAAAGCTCGATCTTTTGGCAGCTTGTATTTGCGTTTGGGGCATGTACCGTCAGATGGAATTGAGCTTCTGGAAGGACTGTATGAACGCTTGATGCGACAAAACGAAAGGCTCAATAGTCGTTTGCAGAAAATACTGGAAACCAACCCCGCACTTGGCAGTCAATCGCCATTTCAAAATTTGCCGTGGACGTTATTGGAAGAAGCCGCTCAAACACTGGACGCGGACATTATTCAATCGGCAGATTTGGAAACGCCATGGCGGAATTACTATAAAAAAATCAGTCGTTTCATGGTGCAGGCATCGGTGGATCGGGATCAAATACTTTCTATCTTACAAAACCAATTTTTATTGGAACGAAGCGCTGTGGTGCGTCAGCAGCGTACCTATCTAATTGTAATGATATTTATCTTTTTCGTGTTTTTGGTGATTTACATATTGGATATCAAAGCCACTGTTGGTCAGGAAAAAGTGCGTAAAGAAAAACAAGCTGCAGAGGAGGCCGATAAAGCAAAAAGCCAGTTTCTGGCCACCATGAGTCATGAAATTCGAACACC
>JBFKSL010000450.1:0-4046 GCA_041626995.1 Ketobacter sp.
GCTGTTGGTTGCGTTGCCACCACTTTTAAACCCAGCGCGAGTGGTAGCGCGGGAAAGTTCTCGAAACAGCTGCCCCTTTTTTATGCTAATGTCGTACTTGCTATACAACTCATCCAAAAATGCACTCACGCCAAACTGCGGTTTGTTGGAATATTTTTCTTCCCAGAATGTCATGATTTCTGCTTGAATATTTTTGTCCAGGTTTGCGGACAGCACACTCAAAAAAGCACTTTTCCTTTCTACTAATGACATGGTGATTCTCCCTTGGCTTACTTGAAGCTTTGGGTAAGCTGATGGAATTCTGGATAGCCAACTTCGTGGTGTTCGGTGAAATCCAAGCCTCGTTGCTCATGGGTGCTATCCACTCTTAACCCAATGGCAAGATGAATTAATTGAAATAGCATCAGGCTGATAAAGAAAGCCCAAACGAAACCAGCCCCCACACCAATAAATTGTGTTACTACTCGCTCAGAATTAAACAGATCGCCTTGATAGAACAAGCCCGCAGCAATGGTGCCCCAGGCGCCGCCAATGCCGTGTACAGGAATAGCACCGACCACATCGTCGATTTTAAACATTAACAATAACTGTGCAGCGGGCAGATAAATCATACCGGCAACAAATCCAGTGAGAATGGCGTATTGTGGATCCATGCTGGCACAGCCTGCGGTTATGCCCACGAGGCCAGAAAGGGCACCGTTTACACAAGATGTGAGTAAGATGGGTTGGCGGGTAAGGATGCAGTATACCAGTGTACCTAAGGCGCCGGAGCAAGCCGCCAAGTGAGTGTTTAAAGCGATCAAGCCAATACTTTCGCTGGCTTCTAAAGTGGAACCCGCATTAAACCCAAACCAGCCCATCCATAAAATAAAACCACCCAAGGCCACCAGGGAAAGGTTGTGGCCGGGAATTTCGCGAGGTTCGCCGGTATCTCGATCAAAGCGTCCCAAGCGTGGGCCAATCACGATAGCTGCTGCCAAGGCACACCAACCACCAATAGAGTGCACTACCGTAGAACCGGCAAAATCCACAAAGCCTTTTTCAGCCAGCCAACCATCGCTGTTCCAAACCCAGGAGCCGTAGATGGGATAAATAAATGCGCACAGAAGTACTGCGCAAATAATATAACTGGTGAATTTGGTGCGCTCGGCAATGGCGCCGCTCACAATGGTGGCAGCAGTGGCAGCAAACATGGATTGGAACAACAGCATGGTGTAATCCGATTGCTTGGCGTCGTTCAGCATAAAGTGTGATTCTCCAAACCAGCCGGTGCTGTTAGCGCCAAACATCAATCCGTAACCCACGGTCCAAAAAACCAGTGTGGCTAAACAGACATCGATAAAGTTTTTCATCATCACGTTAATGGAGTTCTTGGCTCGTGTGCTGCCGGATTCCAGTAACGCAAACCCCGCCTGCATAAAGAAAACCAATACCGCAGCGGTGACCACCCAAACCGTATTCAAACTCAAGGTAACCGTATCATCGGCTGCAAACGCGCTGTTAGAAATAAAAGGCAAAAGAGTGCCAGCGCATAAATAAGGCATGCGTTTCACAGTGAACTCCTTACGAGAGCAATGAAATGGATAAAGTTTTTGTGTTCTCTTTCAGGTTTAGTAATGCGGTGAACATAGTTCAAGAAATGAACGAGACTAAATTCAAATTTTTAGTTCTGATTCATAATCTTGATGGGTTGCGCACTTAATGAGTGCGTATTTTTGTTCGTTGCTTCAGAAGGTTAATAAGTTTGCTTAATTATGGTGCGCATGAGATTTGAACTGTTAAAATTTGTAATTAGCAAAGTGTTGCGGATTGTTTGGATGAATATTGATCAAGCCATAAGGAAGAGAAGCGCTTAAGGATAACAGTGGAGCTAAGAGGCAAAAGAAGAGCTCAGCGTTTTGGTTGGCTGGTTATAAAATAGACAATAAGGTTTTGCCGATGGGAATGACATGGCAGCACTATGCCCGCTTCACAGCATGACATGTCAGCTTGCAGAGAAATAAGAAAAACATAGTATTAGAAACACAATTTCGATATGTTGGCACGAATCCTGTCTGTCTGGGAACAGGGGTTATAATCCCCATACCTTGAGATATACTGAACAGACATGCGCGGCTGCAAACCGGTTTAGCTGTGCCAAAAAAGTAAAGATGTAGCCATTACACACTATGATGAATTTAAAGCTAACTGTTACCGCTGCGCCTCCAGACAGTTCTTTGGCTGGGCAGAGTTTTGAGATAACCACTGCCGGGGCAAGCTTGGGGCGGAATTCCTCCAATACCTGCTTGCTTCCTGATAGTGAGCGCATCGTGTCGTCGAAGCATGCGGCCATTAGCTATGATCTGGGCCAGTTTCAGATTACGGATACCAGCACTAATGGCACCTATATAAATGGAAGCCCCACACCCATTGGCCCGAATAATTCAGCACCTTTACATGATGGTGATTCATTGGCCATTGGCAAATACAGTTTCAGCGTGAGTGTGGTTGCGGCAGAAGCTGCAGCCCCGGTCGCCCCCAGTGGCGGTAGTTTTTTAGATGAGCTGTCTCCTGTGGCGAGTCCAAACCCAGAGCCTGTAGCGCCAGAAGATGATTTTGATAAATGGTTAGAGCCACAAGCATCTAATAAACAGCCCGACCCATTGTGGGGTGCGGCTAACGTGGTGCACTCCGAGTTACCCTCAATGGAGCCAGAAGAGAACGACCCGCTGGCTGCGTTTGAGCAAGCTGAAAATGCAGCCAACCCTTTGGATATACCTGCCCAAGATGATGATCCAGATTGGTGGAAAGGTAGCCAGGAGGATAATGTCGCTCCGGTGAATCAGGCTTTCACTCCGCCACCTGTGCAGTCGGTGGAAAAGGATTTGTTTGCCGCACCCCAGGAGCCAGCTGAGCCCGTGGCTCCAGCAGAGCCTCAGCCGGTGATACCAGAGCCCGTTCGAGAAGAGACCAATCCCAGCGGTTTCGCCTTGGATGCGGTGGCAGATGTGCAAGACGCTGACGATTTGGATGCTTTGCTGGGATTGGATAACACGCCTGCCGAGCCCCCAGAGCCGCCTCCGGCGGAAGCCATTCCTCAATTTGAAAAAACCGAACCACCACCCCATGTGGAAGTGGCGCAAGTGGCAGAGTCTCTAGCTCAGTCGCCACCAACAGATGCATCATCAGCGGCACCCACTGCACCGCAACCGGTTGCTCAAGCGGGTGGTGATACAGCCAAACTGTTGGCGGACTTGTTGGAACTGGGGCAGCTAGATGAAACGCAATTGCAAAACCTCCCCCCAGAGGTGGCCAGCGTACTGCGGGAAACCGTCAGCAAGTTGCTGGAAATGTTGCGTGTGCGCAGTAGCATCAAAAATGAGCTACGCTTGGATCGCACCATGATTCAGCCGGTGGAAAACAATCCGCTCAAATTTTCCCTCACCGAAAAAGACGCCATGCGCTACCTTTTTGGTGAGCAGTCCGGCGCCTACATGTCAGGCACCAAGGCCGTGCGCGAGGCCTTTGCGGATATAGAGGATCATCAGGTGGCGTTATTGTCCGGCATGCGCAGTGCTTATGAAAAGATGCTGAATAAGTTTTCACCGGAGACGTTGCAAGGCAAATTCGCCGATGCAGCCGCAAAGGGCCTGCTAAGCAGCAAAAAATCGCGACTGTGGGATGCCTACGAGGAATACTTTGATAAACTGCGTCATGATCCTGAAACCAGCTATAACCGCTTGTTTGGTGATGATTTTGCCAGCGCCTATGAAGAGCAAATCTATAAACTGAAGGCCAACAAACGGGATTAGCCCCAACAACCGGAATGACAATAAAAGGATGATGAAAAAAACCATGCGTCACCCACTTCATATCATACTGATCAGCTTTTTGATGATAACCCTGTCTGCTTGCAGCGCCACTCGCAAAGCCCTGGATCTGGAAACCACCGCGCAGCTTAAAATCACTGCCAGCAAAGATGTGAATCCCAACTCTGCCGGTCGGGCTGCTCCCATTGTGCTTCAGGTGATCAAATTGCGTGATGCACGCCAGTTTAAACAAGAAGA
>JBFKSL010000451.1:0-4041 GCA_041626995.1 Ketobacter sp.
AGCCTTGCATGCACTCCACACCCAAATCCGTATAACGCTCTACAGAATCGTGAGGTTCAATGGCTCGCACACTTTGTTGCACCCGCTCCATCACATCGGCAAAGTTGAATTCGGGTGTTAATTTCTGCAAACCATAATCGCGGCTGCGTTTTGCATCATGAATAAACGCCGCACTACGCAGTAAACTTTTACTGGGTACGCAACCGGTATTCAAACAATCGCCACCCATTTTATGGCCTTCAATCAGGGTAACTTTGGCTTTCACCATAGCTGCAATATACGACGTCACCAGCCCGGCTGCTCCGGCGCCGATGACAATCATATTGCGATCAAACTTTTTCGGTTTTTTATACGGATTCATTACGACGCCTGCGAACAATTTCGATGGTTTTTTTCGCCACTAACGGCAGCAAGCCTAACGCTACGAAAGATAAAATCAAAGTGGGAGACAAAATGCCTTCCATAGAATCCAATTGCGCCAGCTGCGTGCCCGCATTGACGTAGGCAATGGTGCCCGCCAGCATGCCGACTTGGCTGATCCAGTAAAACTGCCAGGCTTTTATGGGAGTTAAGGCCATAACAATATTGATCAAGAAGAAAGGAAACGCTGGAATCAGGCGCAAGCTAAACAGATAAAACCCGCCTTCTGTTTCGATACCTTTGTTGATAGTGGCAAGCTGCTCAGAAAAACGTTGTTGCACCCAGTCACGAGCCACAAAACGAGCAAGTAAAAATGCCAAAGTAGCGCCAATGGTACTGGCGAAGGAAATCAACACCGTGCCCCACAACAAACCGAACAAGCCGCCACCGGCCAGGGTCATTACCGCAGCCCCAGGCAAGGAAAGCGCCGTAACCAACACATAAACAAGGAAAAAAATACCGGCCACCAGCAAAGGATTATCGTTCACGGCTTGTTGCCAGGCGGCCTGTTGAGACTGAATATAATAGAAACTGAAATACTGATGCAGATCGAAGGCGAACCAAGCTGTTGCCACAGCGGCTACCAACACTGCCACGATCACTATTTTTTTTGTCATAAATTCCTCAGATTCCCTTAAAAGATAATATTTACTGCCAAACATGAATAAGTGAACAAGCAGAGAGAGAAGGTGGGTGTTGCCGGGCAGGACTCTCAGCGGCATGAATGCCGCTACGAAGCCCCCAGGGATGGGTTCTCGGCGTGTCCTGTGCGGCAATGCCCACCTTCTTCCTCTTCTTCTGAGCTAAACCCAAATGTTTGGTATCATAAACAAATAGACGAACAACCACCCTTTTTGTTTCACAAGGCAACCACATGGCAACCAAAACCCTAAACCGAGGCCCATTTCCAGCCACCCGCATGCGCCGTATGCGAAAACAGGATTTCAGCCGTCGCCTCATGCGCGAAACCACCCTTACCCCCAGCGACCTGATCTACCCCATGTTCGTACTGGAAGGCAGCGGCCAAAGGGAAAGCATCCCCTCCATGCCTGGAGTGGAACGGGTGTCACTGGACCTGCTACAGGAAGAAGCCAGGCAGCTCGCTGCACTCGGTGTACCCGCTATCGCCCTTTTCCCAGTCACCGAGCAAGATAAAAAAAGCGAATTCGCCGAAGAAGCCTTCAACCCCAACGGGCTGGCACAGCGCGCCATCAAAGCCATCAAAGACGCCGCGCCTGAGATGGGTGTGATCACTGATGTGGCCCTGGACCCTTTCACTACCCACGGACAAGACGGCATTATCGACGCAGATGGCTACGTGCTCAATGACATTACTGTTGAAACCCTGATAAAACAGGCCAATTCCCACGCTGAAGCTGGGGCCGATGTAGTTGCCCCATCCGACATGATGGACGGCCGCATAGGCTCCATCCGCCAGCGACTGGAAGCTGAAGGTCATATCAACACCTGTATTTTGGCCTATTCTGCTAAATACGCCTCCAGTTATTACGGCCCATTCCGTGATGCGGTGGGTTCGGCGGGCAACCTGAAAGGGGGAAATAAATTCACCTACCAAATGGATCCCGCCAACCGTAACGAAGCCCTACACGAAGTGGGACTAGACTTACAGGAAGGTGCTGACATGGTGATGATCAAACCCGGCATGCCCTACCTGGACATCGTGCGAGAAGTGAAAGATCAGTTTGGCGCCCCCACCTTTGTGTATCAGGTGAGTGGCGAATACGCCATGCATATGGCCGCCTATGAAAAAGGCTGGCTCAGTAAAGAAGCTGTCACACTGGAGTCATTAAATTGCATTAAACGGGCAGGCGCCGATGGCATACTCACCTATTTCGCCAAATACGCTGCTCAACTCTTAAATGGATAAGCCTGTAGAATCATTATGACCAGCAACCATAATTTACCGCCGCAAAATGCGCAAAGTACAGACGATCAAGCCGTTATAACCGAAATTGATCTGAACGACAGTAATTATTATCTCAACCGCTATCTGAGCCTGTTGGAGTTCAACTTACGGGTGCTGGCTCAAGCTGAAGATACAGAGCTTCCACTTATGGAGCGGCTGAAATTCTTGCTGATCTTCAGCAGCAACATGGACGAATTTTTTGAAGTGCGTTTGGCTGGCTTACAGCGCGATATTTCCTTCAACCAAGCTCGCCCGGAAGCGGATGGCATGCACCCCAAAGAAGTGCTACAAGCCATTTCCGATCGCTGTCATGCAGCCATCGAGCGTCAATATAAATTACTGAACGATGATTTGTTGCCATTATTAACCCAGGAAAATATTCACTTTTTAGCACGGGATATCTGGACAGCCCCGCAAGTACAATGGATTAAAAATTATTTCCGCCAGCAGGTAGCACCCGTGCTTACCCCAATTGGCTTGGACTTAGCCCACCCATTCCCACGCCTGGTAAACAAAAGCCTCAACTTTTTAGTCACTCTAGAAGGCAAAGACGCCTTTGGCCGTCAGCTAGGTTTAGCCGTAGTGCCTGCACCAAAATCCCTGCCCCGGATAATTCGTCTGCCCGATGAGGTGTGCGAGGGCGGTGACAACTTTGTGTTCCTATCCTCGGTGATTCACTACCATGCAAGCTCATTGTTCCCAGGCATGAAATCCACGGGCTGCTATCAGTTCCGCTTAACACGAAATTCAGATTTATTCTTAGACGAAGAGAAAGTGGAAGACCTTTCCACCGCATTGAAAGGCGAACTATTCTCCCGCCGCTACGGCGAAGAAGTGCGTTTGGAAGTGGCCGACAACATGCCAGACAATCTGTCAGAATTTTTATTGAAAAAGTTCGGTCTCAACGATTCGCAGCTGTTTAAAGTGAATGGCCCGGTAAACCTAACCCGAATGATGCCTATATTGGAAGTGGCCAAACCCGTCCATGAGTTCACCTCCTTCAAGCCCAGGCTGGCCTCTAACCTAAACCGCAGCGATGGCATGTTCGATGCCATAAATGCTGGCGACATCATGCTCAACCACCCCTACGAATCCTTCCAGCCGGTGATCAATTTTTTGCGTCAAGCTTCCCGCGATGACGACGTGGTGGCCATTAAGCAAACCCTATATCGCATTGGCACCAATTCTGAAATTTTGGACTTACTGGTGGAAGCCGCTCGTAAAGGCAAGGAAGTAACCGCAGTAGTAGAACTTCGCGCACGTTTTGATGAAGAAAGTAATTTGGAAATCGCCAGCCGCCTGCAAGAAGCTGGTGTTGTGGTGGTTTACGGCATTGTGGGCCACAAAACTCACGCCAAAATGATGTTGGTGGTGCGCAGGGAAACCAACGGCTTGCGTCGCTACATTCACCTGGGCACAGGCAACTATCACGCCGGTAACGCGCGTTTGTATTCCGATTACAGCCTGCTCACTGCCAACGAAGAACTGGCCGAGGATGTGCACAAAATTTTCCAGGAACTCACCGGCATGGGTCGCCCTGCACAATTGAAGCATTTATATCATTCGCCTTTCACCTTCCAGCAGGAGTTATTGATTCAGCATATCGAAACGGAACGCAATAATGCGCTTAAAGGAAAAGCGGCCAAAATCATCTTTAAATGCAACTCTTTAACCGATCAGGAAGTGATTAAAGC
>JBFKSL010000452.1:0-4032 GCA_041626995.1 Ketobacter sp.
CCTTGCTTAAGCGCTTCTGCTGCACTGATACAATTATTTAGGTGAACCGCCATACCGGAGCCATCAAGTATGATGTGGTTCATTCTAAACACCACCATATGGCGGTTATTATTTAACTTAATAACAAAATACTGAGAAAGCTCACCCTCAATGTCATATGGCTGCCATATTAATTCTTTCGCATGAGTAGCGGCTGCAGCATCGGTTATTTCTCTGTCACTCCAATCTTCACAAATAACCTTCACTGTATGATTGTGCTTAATCTTAAGATAGGCGACATCCATATAGGGAATATTGGATGGAAGAATGGTAGCGCGCAGCAAGGGTTGCTGATTAACAACTGTTTGAATTGCTTGCTGCCAAAGGTCGATATCGAATTCACCAGCAGTGATAAAATGATAGCCTAAGCTGTTTTTAAGAGTATCTGGATTGGCAAGGGAATCAAGATACATATCCCGTTGCATAGGAGATAAATGCTTTATCTCAAACTGGCTAGAATCCACATTCAACAATGCAGCATATTCTGATTCCTGGACCAATTGCAATTGATCCAGTTTTAAGTTCGGCCGTTCAATAACCTGCTCTACAATGAGACAGAACTGCTCCATCATTCTGGCAATGGTAGACTCCAGGAACAGATCAGTGTTGTATTCAGCAACGCCTGCAAACTCGCCATTATTTTCCTGCAAAATCAGGGAAAGTTCGTACTTTGCGGTTCTATGCTCGCGCTCTACTGGCTCAATAGTTAATCCAGCCATCTCGGCATTTAGTGATTCCTGAGCCACGTTCTGCAACGCAAAGCCAACCTGTGCTCCAGGCGAAGTATCGGCAGTACGTTCCATTTTTATGGCATCTAATAAAAGATCAGCCGGCATATCCTGATGAGCATAAGCGCCCAAAGATACCGATTTGACTTGATTTAGATAATCCAAAACGTCTGGGTTATCCCCCATTTGGGTACGAATCACCAAGCCATTAATAAAAAACCCAATCAGACCTTCGGTCTCAGCACGGTTTCGGCCTGCTATGGGAATGCCTACGCAGATATCTTTCTGATTACTGTTTCGAGATAACAGAATTTGATAACAACCCATCAACACCATGAAAGGCGTTTGATCGTGCTGTTCGCAAAATTTATTTACCCGAGCAGAAAGCTCTTTGCCCAAGCCAGTAGGATAATGTGCACCATTAAATGTTTGATGCTTAGGTCGAGGTTTATCCGTGGGTAATCGTAAAACATCAGGTGCGCCTCGCAATGCTTCTTGCCAATAGTCACGCAAAGAACCCAGCACATCGCCTTGTATCCAGTTTCTTTGCCAAACGGCAAAATCTGAATATTGAATAGGTAACGGAGGTAATGGTGACCCCTGCCCTGCAGCAAAAGCGGGATATAGCACATGTATCTCCTGAACCAAAACACCCAAGGACCAACCATCGGAAATGATATGATGCATGTTCATAACGAGCACAAAATCGTTTTCTGCTAACTTCAGTAGCTGAGCTGTAAACAATGCATCATTTTTTAACGAATAAACTCGAGCGGCATCATCGTCAACCAAACGAGCCACTTCCCGATCCTGATCTTCTGCCGAAACTCCAGTTAGATCGACGACTTTCAAATCCCAATCAATGTTTTCGTGCACTAGAAGCTTTGGTATACCTTCAACTTCATCGAAATTCGTTCTCAACACTTCATGTCGATTAATAATTTCTATAAATACTTTATTGAGAACATCAATATTCAAGCTGCCTTTAATACGCATAGCAGAAGGCAAATTGTATTCGCTACTACCCTGATTCAGTTGATCCACAAACCATAATCGATATTGTGCAAAAGACAAGGTGTCTCGATTCGGTTGTTCTAGCGGTTGTAAAGGCGGCGCTGAGTCTAACAGGCCAGCAGCCGAAGCGGTGCTAATCGAGTGCACAAGCTTTTCAATAGTTGGCGCTTCAAACAAAGTTCTTACTGACAGCTCCACTCCAAACGCTTTCCGTATTCTAGACACCACTTGAGTGGCCAGCAGCGAGTGCCCACCGATTTCAAAAAAGTTTGCTTTAACACTTACCTTAGGCAGTTTTAAGACCTGCCCCCAGATATCAGCAATCTTTTGCTCACCTTCATTGCGAGGCTCTACATACTCAGTTTCTTCTGCAGGTTTTGGTTTGGGCAATGCTTTTCGGTCTATTTTGCCATTAGGCGTTAACGGCCATTCTTTTACAATGACCAAAGAAGCAGGCACCATAAACTCTGGTAGATGTTTGCGCAGCAATTGTTTAATAGAATCAGAGCTTAATGGTTCATGATTTGAAGCAGCATCTAAAAGCACATAACTAACCAACTGTTCATCTAACACCAAAGTAAGCGCATCATGTATGCCAGATATAGCTTTTAGCTGGTTATTGATTTCGTCAGGCTCAATTCTTAATCCACGAAGCTTAAGCTGAAAGTCGGTGCGCCCAACATAGACAATTTGATCATTCTCATCAAAACGACAGATATCACCGGTTCGATACCAACGACCTTCGCCAAATGAGTTTTGCAAAAATACGCTATTAGTCAGCTCGCCCTGTTTCCAGTAGCCGTCACCAACCCCCGCACCGGCCACTCTTAACTCGCCGCTGGCTCCTGCAGGCATTAAACCGCCATTTTTATTGGTTAAAAACAACTGTGTATTTTGAATGGCATTGCCAATTGGAATAATTATTCCATCGTCACTTACTCTGTTAAATGAGTAAGCAGCGACCACATCGGTGCACTCCGTAGGGCCATAACTGTTAGTAATAGAAGCCACTACTCTATCATCGTTTAGCCAATTTTTAACTGCACTGGATCGAATCGGCTCCCCACCTAAAACAACATGCTTTAAGGAGATATAGGGATAACCGTTAAACCCATCATCTAAGAGAGGATAAAAAGCCGACGGCGCGCAATTGATGACAGTCACTCTGTGCTGATCAATCAATTTTGCAAAAACTTCAGGGTCATATTCATCCCGCTCAGGAATGACCAATGTGGCACCCGAATAAAAGGCCATATATAGATTTTTTTGGGTAAGATCAAACCCCATTGCTGAGGCAAGCAAAATTTTATCATCGGGGCCAGATTGCAATAAACCCTGATACCACTGAAGCAAATTACTCTCACCAGAATGATAGACACCCGCCCCTTTTGGTTTACCTGTGGAACCGGAAGTATATACAAAGTACAACAAATCGCTGGCATCGGGCGTAAACGATAAATCGCTTTCTTCTACATCACTTAGCTGGACATCCAGATCTTCCAGTAGAATAACTTCAACCTGCTCTGAAATAGCGACACTGGCTTTTTCCAAACTTTCTAGAATACATCGTTCAGTAATAAACACTTTTGCATTTGAATCAGCTAGTATGTGTTGAATTCTCTCTGCTGGATAAGCTGAATCCATAGGAACGTAGGCCGCAGGAGATTTTACAACCCCTAAATACAATGCTGGCAATTCTTTTCTACGACCAACACAAATTGCTACCTTTTCGCCTGCGGTTATACCTCTGCCAAGCAACCAGGCTGCAATTTGATTGCTTTGTTTCCATAGCTGCTCATAGGTAACGGCATTATCACCACATATCACAGCGTGATGATTTGGGTGTTCTTTAGCTTGTCGTTCTATCTCAGCCAGGAAATCAGGTATGCCCGAAATTGCCATACCCCTGCCAGCTTTTAATAAGCTTGATTCTTCTTCTGGGAGCACCCAATTTAAATCACTTAATTTATCAACGCCACTTAAAATCTGCCCGTGCACAGACTTCATACGTTCAATCAGGTTAAATCCTTTAAATTCCTTGTCGTGATAGCTAAGGCGAATGGCAATACCGTCATCTTTTGTGGTTATCAAAAGCTTAACCGTACCGGCATTATCAGGTTGAATTAAATGAATTCGAAATTGATTATCAAATAGTTTTAAGGTTTTTCCTACTGCGGGTAACCGATAGTTAAATTGAAACTCCAACGCATTTGAATCAAGAATACCTTTCCTCTTATACATGGATAAGTAC
>JBFKSL010000453.1:0-4030 GCA_041626995.1 Ketobacter sp.
AAAGCGCGTAAGAAGCCGCAATTCTCCAAGCGTTAATCAGTTTCTACACCGATTTCCAGCTTTGCAAACGCCTGAGCTTTGGCTCAGGCGTTTTGCGTTTCTATGCCTAAGTAGCTAATCCGTCTAAAGCTTTCCTTGTAACTCCTCTGTAATTTCATTACTATTTGCGCGTTTAAAAATTAGGGTAGGGGTTGGTGCGTCTTGAGAAAGGCAAGTTGGCTTCTGTAAACGTGATCGGGGAGAGAACTGAATGAGTACTGAAGGCGTAAATGAGGGGCGGAGACGCTTCCTGATTGGAGCCACTTCAGCCGTTGGTGCAGTGGGCGTTGTTGGCGCAGCTGTTCCCTTCGTGCAGTCCTGGCAACCCAGTGCTAAGGCGAAAACCGCCGGCGCACCAGTTGTGGCGGATATTAGCAAGCTGGAAGTGGGTCAGAAAATGACAGTTGAATGGCGCGGTAAGCCCGTGTGGATTCTGCGTCGCTCTACTGAGGCCATGGCCAGCCTTAAAGACGTTGAAGATCTGCTGCGAGACCCTGAGTCCAAAGAAAGCAACCAGCCGGAATACACCCCAGGTGAAGCTCGTGCCCGTCAAGGTAGTGAGGATATCATCGTCCTGATTGGGTTGTGTACGCATCTAGGCTGTTCGCCTTTGTACAAGCCTGAAGTGGCTTCGGCGGACATGGGTGCTGACTGGAAAGGCGGATTCTTCTGCCCTTGTCACGGTTCTAAATTCGACTTCTCTGGTCGAGTGTTCAAGTCTGTGCCAGCGCCTACAAACCTGGATGTTCCTCCTTATTATTTCATGAGCGACAACCTGATCATGATCGGTGAAGACGGGGAGGCTGCATAATGAGTATGTTTCAAAGCTTAATGGGTTGGGTTGACGCCCGTTTCCCTGCCACCAAAATGTTTGAAGATCACATGAGCAAATATTATGCTCCCAAGAACTTCAACGTATGGTATATCTTCGGTTCTTTGGCCATGGTGGTGCTGGTAAACCAGCTGCTAACCGGTATTTGGCTAACCATGTTGTTTAATCCAACGGGAGCTGGTGCTTTTGATTCCGTTGAAATGAATATGATGCGTGATGTGGAGTGGGGCTGGTTGTTGCGTTACCTGCATTCCACCGGAGCATCGGCCTTCTTCGTTGTGGTTTACCTGCACATGTTCCGCGGCATGATGTATGGCTCGTACCGTGCACCTCGTGAGCTGGTGTGGATCTTCGGTATGGCTATCTATCTGGCGCTGATGGCAGAAGGCTTTCTGGGTTATGTGTTGCCCTGGGGTCAAATGTCATACTGGGGTGCCCAGGTAATCATTTCTCTGTTTGGCGCTATTCCTATGGTGGGTGATGCCCTAACCGAGTGGATTCGTGGTGACTACCTGATCTCTGGTATTACCTTGAACCGTTTCTTTGCTCTGCACGTGGTGGCTCTGCCCATTGTGATTCTGGCGTTGGTTGTGCTGCATATTATTGCCTTGCACGAAGTGGGTTCTAACAACCCTGACGGCGTGGAAATCAAAAAGCTTAAAGATGAGAATGGTGTGCCTCTGGATGGGATTCCTTTCCACCCATACTACACGGTGCACGATATCTACGGCATGGTGGTGTTCCTGTTTGTGTTCCTAACCATCGTATTCTTCTTCCCTGATGGTGGTGGTTACTTCCTGGAGAAGCCTAACTTTGAGCCAGCTAACCCATTGAAGACGCCAGACCACATTGCGCCCACTTGGTACTTCACTCCGTTCTATGCAATCTTGCGTGCGGTGCCCGATAAGCTGTTTGGTGTAATCGCTATGGGTGCTTCTATTGCGGTGTTGTTCGTACTGCCTTGGCTGGATCGCAGCCCAGTTAAATCTATCCGCTATAAAGGTTGGATCAGCAAAGTAATGCTGGCGCTTTTTGTGGTTGCTTTCATCATTCTGGGCATTTGCGGTGTTCAAAACCCTGATGGGCACGTTAGTTTTGTTCCTTTCGAGATGACGTATCGTGCCATGGGCCAGATATGTACCGTGTTCTACTTTGCTTACTTCCTGCTGATGCCTTTCTGGACCAGTAAAGAAACCTGCAAACCCGTTCCCGAACGAGTAAGGATGGCACACTAATGAATAAGATTGCTTCTTTAATTTTTGCTCTGTGTCTTCCTGCGCTTGCCGTGGCGGCTGGCGGTGGTCACAACGAATACATCGTTGATGCCCCCATTAACCTGGACGATAAAGTATCACTACAGCGTGGTGCGCAGGTTTTTATCAATAACTGCTTAGGCTGCCACTCGGCTAAGTATATGCGCTATGAGCGTGTGTCTACCGACCTGGAAATCCCAGCAGAGATCATGAAAAAGAACCTGATGTTCACCACCGATAAGATTGGTGAAACCATGATTTCTTCTATTCCTGAGGAATTGGCAGAAAAATGGTTTGGTTCTGTGCCTCCTGATCTGACTTTAGTGGCTCGCCTGCGTGGCTCTGACTGGTTATATTCTTATCTAACCAACTTCTATGTGGATGAGTCTCGTCCTTGGGGCGTAAACAATCATGTCTTTGCTGATGTGGGTATGCCTCATGTCCTGTCTAACATGGAAAAAGAGCTAGGTGAGAAAGAGTTCAAATCAACTATGGCGGATCTGACCAACTACATGGTATACATGTCAGAGCCTATTCGCGCAGAGCGTGAGCGTATTGGTGTATACGTTTTGATCTTCCTGGCCATTTTCTTCATTCCGGTGTTTTTCCTGAATAGAGAATATTGGAAGGACATTCATTAATTTGGAATAATCCAAATATTGGGGCGGCAGGCCAGTGTGGCCTCCGCCCCTTTGCCGTTTAAAGCCCTGCTAGAATACTGCAAGGAAGAGGCAAGCAAACCATATCGTAATTAATCAAGTGTTGGAGTGATAATTCATGGGTGTCATTGCTAAACGTTCTTCGATGACTTTTTTCTCGGATGGTGCCAGCCACTACAGTCATCGGGTTCGCATCGTATTGGCTGAGAAAGGGGTTGCGGTTGAAGTCATGGATGTAGACCCGGCGGATAAACCTGAAGACCTAGCAACACTAAACCCCTACAACGAGCTGCCCACGCTGGTGGATCGAGAGCTTACGCTGTTCGAACCCAATATTATGATGGAATATTTGGACGAGCGTTTTCCTCATCCTCCTTTGCTGCCAGTATATCCGGTTGAGCGCGCGCGCAGCCGATTATTGATGCATCGCATTCATCGTGATTGGTGTGATTCTGTAGACGCGTTGCTGGCAGGTGCTGAAAAAGAGTCAGTGCTAGCCAAACACCGAAAAGACTTCACCGAAAACCTGGTGGCTATTGATCCCATCTTTGGTGAACTGCCTTTCTTTATGAGCGAAGATTTCACTTTGGTGGATTGCTGTGTAGCTCCGATTTTGTGGCGTTTGCCGCAAATGGGTATTGAGTTGCAGAAATCTAAGTGTGGCAATCTGTTGGCTTATGCTGATCGTTTGTTTGCCCGCGAATCATTTCAGGCCAGCCTGTCAGATGCTGAGCGAGAAATGCGTCTGTAAGTGATGAGCTTCCGGCGACAGGTTGTCGCCGGGAATTCCTATCGTTAAATGTGAGGAAACATGACGCCAAGCCGTCCTTACTTTATTCGTGCTGTTTATGAGTGGATACTGGATAACGACTTAACGCCTTATCTACTGGTTAATGCGAATTATCCTATGGTGCAGGTGCCAACAGAGTTTGTCAGTGAAGGTAAAATCATTCTAAACCTCATGCCTTCCGCTATCCGTAATCTTCATATGGGAAATGACGAGCTTGAATTTTCTGCTCGCTTCGGTGGCAAGGCTCGCAATGTCTATGTGCCCATCGGAGCAATTTTGGCTGTGTACGCCAAAGAGAATGGCAAGGGCATGTTTTTCGATGAAAATGAAATGCCGCCACCGGACGATAATGGTGGGGGTGATGATACACCGCCAAAGCCCAGCGGTAAGCCTTCCCTGAAAGTAGTGAAATAGAAAGTCGTTTTCTAACGAACCACTAGATATCAATGCCGAAAAT
>JBFKSL010000454.1:0-4024 GCA_041626995.1 Ketobacter sp.
AAAAGCTAGTTGGTAAAGCCGCTGCCAAATGCACCATAGAGAAACATTTTCAAACCTCAAAACCTGGAATTAAAACGTTTATCAAAGCGCTTCGGGTTCATCAGTGGGTGAAAAACGGTTTGATCTTTGTGCCGGTGTTGACATCCCATAATGCGCTAAACGTTGAATTTATTATTCTAAGTTTATTGGCGTTTGTCGCATTCTCGTTCTGCGCATCCAGCGTGTATTTTCTTAACGATTTATTGGACCTCAACGACGACAGGCGGCACGCCACCAAACGCAACAGGCCATTCGCTGCTGGTACACTCTCCTTGTTGGTTGGAATAATTGGCACACCGATTCTGTTGTTGGTGTCAGCTTTTGTTTGTCTGTTTCTGCCTAATGAATTTGTGGCGGTATTGTTAGTCTATTATGTGCTTACCATTGCCTATAGCTTTAATTTAAAGCGCTTAGTGATGGTAGATGTGGTTACGCTGGCGTCACTTTATACCGTAAGAATCGTTGCCGGTGCTGCGGCGATTAGTGTTACTCTTTCTTTCTGGTTGTTGTCGTTCTCTGTGTTCGTGTTTCTTAGCTTGGCAATTATTAAGCGTTATACAGAATTAATGAAATTAAAGGGAAAAAGTGCAACCAAAGCATTAGGTCGTGGCTATCAGGTTGAAGATTTGGAACTACTGTCCTCTTTGGGTGGTGCCAGTGGGTATATTTCGGTTCTGGTTTTGGCGTTATACATAAATAGCCCTGATATAAAAGGCTTGTACACGCACCCAGAAATGATGTGGCCAGCCTGTTTGATTATGCTGTACTGGGTGAGCCGTGTTTGGATTATTGCCCATCGAGGTAATATGGATGATGACCCAATTGTGTTTGCGCTTAAGGATAAAGCCAGCATGGTGTGTGGTATTTTAATGGGCATCTTTATGATGTTAGCGGTGTAGCATGGCGAAACCCTATGTGTCTTGGGCTCGATACCCATATCAATCTCAGCAAGGGGTTGATTTGCATTGGTTGAATGATCCGCTACCAAAGAATGAAGTTTTTTTACCCCAGGGTAACGCACGTAGCTACGGTGATAGCTGCATGAACGAGGGTGGGCCGGTAGTTTCTACTCGCTTTTTGCGCCGCTTTATGGAGTTTAATCCTGAAACGGGTCTAATTCGTTGTGAAGCGGGTGTTCAGCTGGCAGATATCTTAAATGTGGTTGAGCCTCAAGGTTGGTTTCTACCGGTTACGCCGGGTACAAAGTTTGCGACGGTGGCAGGTTCTCTTGCTAATGATGTACATGGAAAAAACCATCATTTAGAGGGCAGCTTTGCCTGTCATGTGGCGCGCTTTGAATTGCTGAGAAGTGATGGCACAACAATGGTTTGCAGTAAAACGGAAAATGCAGATTGGTTTGCCGCAACAGCAGGTGGTTTGGGGTTAACAGGCTTTATTACCTGGGTTGAGCTTCAGCTAAAAAAGGTGTCTTCTTCAGCGATTAATACAGAAACCATCAAGTATCAAACGTTAGCGGATTTTTTCACGCTATCTCAAGAGTCTGAACTGGAATACGAATACACAGTAGCTTGGCTCGATTGTTTAGCCAAGGGTGACCAGTTGGGTCGCGGGCACTTTATACGCGGTAATCACGCAAAAGTGACTCAGCCAAAGCCCTATCATTCAGCTCGTGAATTGAAAGTGCCTTTAGCTCCTCCAATATCCGCAGTAAATAGTTTATCGGTAAAAGCATTTAATGCACTGTATTACCATAAACAATTAAGTGAAAGGGTGTTTTCTACCTTACATTATGATCCTTTTTTCTATCCGCTGGACGGAATTCATGATTGGAACCTCATGTATGGGCCCAAAGGTTTCTTGCAGTATCAGTGTGTAGTTCCAGTAGAAAGCAGTGAAGATGCCATTCGAGAGATGTTAGAGCGCATTGCAGAGTCCAAGTCTGGGTCTTTCCTTGTGGTGTTGAAAATGTTTGGTGATGTACCGTCTCCTGGTTTGTTGTCTTTTCCCCGACCTGGCGCAACCCTAGCGATGGATTTTCCTTATCAAGGAAATAAAACCATGCAACTGTTCGATCAATTAGATGAGGTGGTTGCGCAAGCTGGTGGCGCGATTTACCCAGCAAAAGACGCTCATATGAAGTCGGAACATTTTAAAAAGTTTTATCCAAAGCATGAGAAATTCCTAGAGTTTAAAGATCCTAATATTTCCTCTAGTTTTTGGCGCAGAGTAATGGAAGAAGAAAAATGAAAAACTGGATTGTTGTAGGTGCTACATCAGCAATTGCTGAAAGTGTGGCTCGCATTTGGGCAAGCAAAGGCTATAAATTGTTTCTTGTTGCTAGAAACCAAGATAAATTGGATGCAACCGCAACCGACTTAAAAGTTCGTGGCGCTGAATTGGTTGAGACTCATTGCCTGGATGTGAATCAGTCAGATAAACATGCCGCTTGTTTTGAAGCAGCCAAACACGCTATGGGGAGAATTGACGGAATTTTTATCGCCCATGGAACCTTGCCAGACCAAAAAGCCTGCGAAGCGTCCTATGATGATGCACTGGCTGAAATCGAGACTAATGGATTGAGCGTAATTTCATTGTGTACCCTGGCGGCAAATCATTTTGAAGAACAGGGTAGCGGTGATATTGCCGTGATTTCTTCGGTGGCTGGTGATCGTGGTCGCCAGTCAAATTACGTTTACGGCGCAGCCAAAGGAATGGTTAGTATTTTTCTGCAAGGATTACGTAACCGCTTAGCATCGAAAGGGGTGCATGTAACCACCATTAAGCCTGGCTTTGTGGATACGCCCATGACTGCTGAATTTGATAAAGGTGGGCCACTGTGGGCGAGTGCTGATCAAGTGGCAAAAGGGATTGTAAATGCGATCGATAAAAAACGAAATGTCGTGTATTTGCCTTTTTTTTGGTGGGTGATTATGACAATCATCAAGCACATTCCAGAATTTATATTTAAAAAGCTGAGCTTGTAATTATGGGCAGAATATTTATATGGCTTATGGTGGCATTCAACCTCTCAGCTTGCTTTCAGGGTGAATCTGATAGCCTACGCAACGGTGTATCCAGTAGCGGAGTTTCCATGGAGGTGTGGGGGAACTTGCCTTACGGCAGCAGCGAAGCCCAAGTTGCAGCATCCGTTTACCTGGATGGTAGCAAGAAAGCGCTTGTAGGTGGTGATGTAGTTAAAGCCTATTCCGAATCAGATGAAACCATTTTGCGGTCAATCGAAAATCTCAGCGGTGATTATGTTTCCAGTTTAACAGTTTTGAATCCCATGGCAGGATTAGAGTTTGAAGTGGATTTTGATCCAGAGGGGGCAAGAGAAGATCGCTGGTACCCTGTTGATGAGTTATTGGTTGACCCTGGCCCAGGTGAGTTGGTGGGTTATACGTCCCAACTGAATTTTCCTGCCCCTATTTTGTTGAATACACCAGCACAGAACACAGTTTACACATCTAGATCACAAGATATTTCCTTAAGTTGGGATGCAAATATAAGTACAGAACAGATGCGCATGACAGCGGTCCGAGAATGCCACTCAGGTGATCGAAGTGTTCGCTGGGCAACCAGTACAATTATTGATAATAGCGGTGATCCAGGTAGTTATTCGCGCACAATTAGCAGTTTAATCCCCGATACAGGATTGTTAACAGTAGCATTAGACGCCTTAGCTCAGTTAAGCGTGATAGTCGTCAGTGCGATACTAGAGTCCTACACGTTTGGTTTAATTCATCCAGAATCCATATCCTTCGACAGCTTCGTGATTGATTACTGTGATATCGGTATCACCTTATTTCGTGAAATCTCCGGCACATTAGGGCCAGGTGTTTCCGGTGGAAATGCCATTGCCAGCACCAGTGAGACTGTACATGTTATTTTCGATCCAAATTAAACGGAAGCTTCAATTATTCGCTACGGCGATAGCGTTGATTTACTGGTGCTTGCCTTCTTATGCTGCCGATAATATTTCACTGTCGGTTAAACCTGGTTACTAGTGTGTGGATGTGGATGG
>JBFKSL010000455.1:0-4003 GCA_041626995.1 Ketobacter sp.
AATAATATTTAAAATACCAATCACCACCCCAGGGCCTAATTCCATAAGTTCAGGTTGACGAATTTGGGTGCCGCTGCCGATCATGGTTGAACCAGGTAATGTCATTCCCATTAAATTGTAGTACAACCAATTTAAATAAAAGATCAATCCAATTTGATTGTAAAATGGTGAAGCCATCATAATGCCATGAAATACGCTATTGATTCCCCATGCCATATAGTCACGGTTGAAGCCAATGGGAAAGGTGCCTTCGCGTAATCTGGGCTGCAGCGTGAGCCGTAATACGCCAATAGTTAACACAAAAAAATGCAGAAATAAAAAATAGCCAAAAGCGATACTGGAGGCCTTCGATATTACACTTTCACCCCATAGCCAAGATGCGCAGTAGATAGCAGCGCTGCCAGCGGTGACATATACAATAGCAGCAGCTAATACATATAAAAGGTCAAATATTGCGTAGGTAATTTTCATTCAGTGCAATAAATCCTGTTTGATAATTTTGGCGATGCGCATTGGGTCTTCTAGTGGTGCGTAGTGCCCGATGCTATTTAATAAATGAAAGCGTGCCTGCTGGGCATGTTTTTGAAATTTACGATACATACGTTTGGAAAATACTTTGTCTTGTTCTGACCAAAGTATAGAGTAGGTTGCCGACTCATCTTCCATATGGCGTTCGTAATCAACACCTAGAGCAGCTTGGGTGAGTTTGACGAAGCTATCCGCTCGAATTTGGTCAGCGGCTAGGGTCTTCAACATGTTAGCTTGGTGATTCCAGTAGGCTTCGATAGCTGGGCTGGTTTGTTGAAACTGTACTGGAAAGGAGGACTGCTCGTAGCTGTCGCCATCAATGGCCATGGATTTCAAAACATGGTATTCCGCACTACGATCCTGCATTGCCATTTGAATGATTTCACGACGAGCCCGTGACACTTTTAGGCCACCGGATGCCATAAGGAAAATACGTTTTGGTTTATTATGAATTAGATGGTTGATTCGTATGCTAAGGGTGCCACCTAATGAAACACCACCTATGGCTATATTTGTGTTGGTGGATTGAGTTTCGATATGGTGTTGCAGTTGTTGTTCGAAATAGGCAGCCAGAAAATCCAGTATTTCCTCTATTTCAAGGGGTACTAATTGTTCCATGTCAGGATAATCCGGAGTTACCAATTCCAAATCATTTGGCATGGTTTCTCGTAAAGCTTCACGTAATGAGCTGTAGAATTGACTATCATGCCCCATGGGTGGAATAAGCATCAATAGCCACTTTACCATTGGGCGACTCCAGATTGAATTTCTATGCGACCTTCCATCGTGTGTGTAGGGTTAATGAGTGGCATGCAAGCTTGAACAACCTCTTCCGCGCTTAGTAGGCGGTTGTTATCACTAGCGGATCTCATCTTTTGCAGTACATTTTCGGGTACGCGATCAGCAATGGTTTCGGTTTCGACAATCGCAGGATGTAAAACGGACGTGATAACACCATTTTTCTCGAATTCAGCATTAAAGCTTTTTGCAAAACCATTAAATGCCGATTTTTCGATAATGTAGGGGATTTTACCTGCACCACCGCAAACAGAAATAAAACTGCCTAGCAGTAATACTCGACCAAACTTTTGTCGATACATACTGCGCACCAACCCGCGCATTAACTCATAAAGTGGCACTAAATTGGTATTGAGCGATTGCTGTAAGTCTCGTGGGCTAACCTGAAGAATGAGTTTGGCATCGGAAAATTGATGGGCGCAGTGAATTAAGATATCAAAGCGAAGTTTGTGTTGTTTAATGTCTTTGAGGAGGAGCGAAGTGGAATTGGGATTCGACATGTCCCAGGCTAAGGTATACTTGTCGTTGATTGACCGCGATGTGATGTATACCGTTGCGCCCAATTTACGCAGTTGTGCCACTAATGCCTTTCCGATATCACCATTACCCCCTGTAACCAGTACAGTACATTGCTGCCATGGTTTGGTGATGACTTCACTCATTTATCTAATTCCCAGCGCAGCAAAGTGATACCGGCGGAAAATCCTCCGCCGGTTGCAATTAGGCACACGATGTCATGTTTTTTGATGCGTCCAATTTCTACAGCTTCGCTAAGGGCGATGGCGACAGATGCAGATGTCGTGTTGCCGCGAACGGAAAAGTTTTTATAGTAGCGGTCTTCTTCAATGCCCAATTCTTCTGATACTTTATCTACGATAACACCACTGGCCTGATGAAAAATAAACTGATCAATTTGTTCAATGGTCATATTGGCTTCTTCTAGTGCTTCACGAATCAAAGCCGCCATTTCTGTAATAGCAGTTTGAAAGATCAACGTGGCTTCTTTCATATGAATGTGGCCACCCACAGGAACAGAAATGGCATTCCAATATCGTCCATCGCCTTTGGTTTTGCTGTAGATAATGCCTTGTTCATTATCCTCGCAGGGTGCAAGGCACACGCCGGCAGCACCATCTCCAAATAACATTACGGTACGCCGATCTTTTTTATCCAAACTGCGGCTACGTACTTCGGATGCGATACACATAAAATTGTTGGCACCGGTTTGAATATAGCGTCGGCCGATATCTAATGCGTAAATAAATCCGCTGCAGGCAGCGGTGATATCAAAGCAGGGAAACGTTTGTCCAGGTGTGACCATGGCTTGAACACGCGATGCCGTGGCAGGCGTCATCATCTCTGCTGATACAGTGGCAAGCACCATGCCTTCTATATCCGCTCCGCCTTCTTGCCCATAGCCAGTCTGCTCAATGAGTGCGCGTAACACGCTAGAGGCTAAGTCGGCTGCACCTTCTTCTTCGCACCAGCGTCGTTCGGTGATACCAATATTCAATCGAACCCATTCTGAATTCAGGCGCAGATTGTAGCTGTCGATAATGTTTTGGTTGGTCATTACCCGTTGCGGTAAATGGTGGGCAATGGCTGAAATTTTACATCGGATGCCGTTAGTGTTCGCCATGGAGGGTCCCCATGATTTCTCTTGCGAGCAGGTTCCGTTGGATTTTGCCCAGGCTGGTGCGCGGCAGCTGGTTGCGAAATACGATTCGTGCGGGCATGTGTGTAGCGGGAACGGCATCTTGTAAGCGTGCCAGTATTTCTTGTTCCATGGTGCTGGTATCGTCCTGAATTTTTTCTTCCTCTACTTGGCAGACTAGCACAGGAATTTGACCATAGGCGCGCGAGGGCGTAGCTATCATACAAGTGGCTTGTAAGGGCTCTATGCCTGTTAGCAGCGCTTCGATCTCGTGGGGAAATATATTGATTCCAGAGCGAATAATGGTGTCGTCTGCGCGGCCTGGTACGCGGATATTACCGTTTTCATCTTGCAAGCATTGATCTTGGGTGTCGTAATAATGCGAATCGCCCTGGCCAAGGTTAATGGCCTGATAAGTACTCTTAATCCAAAGTCTTTGATCTTCTACTTTTAGCTCCACACCGGGTAGTGGGTTACCCAAAGGGGTGACTTGATTAGGCTGTTCAAGTAAAACAGAATTAGGATCGCTGCCAATGCCAGCATAGAATGTGCTAACCCTTGGCCCCATTTCCGTTAAGCCATAGGTGGTGTAGAAATCTGTGTTGGGAAAGTGTGCCATGAGTTTGAGTAGCTCACTGGCTAATACCGGTGCCGAACCTATGCTAATGCGTTGCAACTGCGGTTTTGGAATATTGGGTCGGCGTTTTAGTAGGGTGTTCAGTTGAATAACTTGGGGTGGTGTTAGGTATATGGAGTCGATATTGTGCTCGATGGCTTCCTGCATGATGCCCTGGGCACTGATGCCATGATTGGCAATAAACAAATCAGAATTGTATTGCAGGCTTCCTAATACTCCAGCCACCATACCAAACGTGTGAGTGATGGGTAGCGGCAACAAAATTCGATGCGATGTTTGCGGGTCGAATCCAAGCGATGTCATATGGGCTTTCGCGTTATCTAAACTCTGCTGTAGTTTAAAGCCATAGCTTTTTGGTGTGCCCGTTGGGCTGCTGGTGCCTCGTG
>JBFKSL010000456.1:0-3999 GCA_041626995.1 Ketobacter sp.
AATCATTCGAAATATTGGTAAGAAAAAACACTAATAACACCATGCTTTTAAAAACAATAAAATCAACTCCAAAATAAACTTCAACTACGAATATAAAGAAAAACCCCTGAGCACTCAATGCTCAGGGGTTTTTGTTGTTAACTGAAAACAGCAACGTATCTAGACTAGCTTTTTACCCACACTTGGAATCACCACAGTTCAGGCAAGTCATACAACCATCCATGTAGATCACCGCTTTGGTGCTGCATTTGCCACACAAGCTGGCGCCTTCGGGGAAGTCACCTTTACTTTCCTCATGCGACACTTCAGGCTTTTTTGCTGAAGCGATCTCCTGCTTTTTCTTTTCGATAAACGCTTTTTGATGATCGTCCAGCTCATTTTTAATTAAGCCGATCATGCACATATGATTTTCAATGGCTTCACCAATTTCCGCCACCAGCGATGGCATAAATTTGCCACCACGCTTGAAGTAACCACCCTTAGGATCGAATACCGCTTTCAGCTCTTCCACCAGGAAAGTACAGTCACCCCCTTTGCGGAAAACAGCCGAAATTACGCGAGTTAACGCCAACACCCACTGGAAGTTTTCCATGTTCTTTGAGTTGATGAATATCTCAAAGGGGCGGCGCTGTTCGTGCTCGGTGCCTTCGTTCAAAATGATATCGTTAATGGTGATATACAAAGCATGATCAGAAAGTGGGGTTTTGATCTTGTAAGTAGATCCCAACAACATCTCTGGACGCTCTACACTTTCGTGCATGTGCACCACATTGGTTTCGGGCTTTTCCACTTCTGCCTTTGGCTCATTGGCTTTTACAACTTCGTAGCCAACAATTTTTGATTTAATTTCTTTCGCCATGGTCTTATACCTGAATCTTGTCGTCCTTAGAGTTTACCGTAGTAGCCTTCCTTCAAGGCATCGTACAGGTTTGCTGCGGTGTGCACTTCGCCATCATAGAGCACTTCTTCATTGCCCTTGGCTTCAAACACAGTACCGTCTTCTAAGGTAAATTTGTATGTGGTGGCTTCAATATCTTTCTCTTTCACCAGCACCCCCTGGAACGCTTCTGGGTTAAAGCGGAAGGTTGTGCAACCTTTTAACCCTTTACGATAAGCATAAAGATAAATGTCTTTAAACTTGTCGTAATCGAAATCCGTGGGCACGTTAATAGTTTTGGAGATGGATGAGTCCACCCACTTTTGCGCCGCAGCCTGAATATCCACATGCTGTTCTGGCGAGACGTTATCCGTTGCGGTGAAGTACTCCGGTAGTTTTTGAGATTCTTCCTCGCTATAGGGCATGGCGTCTTCGTTCACCAGTTCCCGATAGGCTAGCAGCTCATAGGAGTACACAT
This sequence comes from Ketobacter sp., assembly GCA_041626995.1. Lineage (GTDB taxonomy): Bacteria > Pseudomonadota > Gammaproteobacteria > Pseudomonadales > Ketobacteraceae > Ketobacter. The sequence continues at coordinate 1,356 of JBFKSL010000456.1, forward strand.
CTACCTTTTCTTTCGACTTTCGTCCTTCACGGATAATGTTACGGGAGTAATGGTGAGCAAAGCTAGGCTCAATACCATTACTGGCATTATTGGCGATGGAAAGGGAGATGGTTCCCGTGGGTGCAATGGAAGAATGGTGGGTAAAGCGACAGCCCACTTTGGACAATTTTTCCACCAACTCAGGCTCGGCTTCCGCAACACGCTGCATATAATTGCTGTATTTGGCGAGCAGCACTTTACCGGTGATTTTGTCACCTACCTTATAACCATCTTTCTTCATTTGTGGACGCTTACGCAACATGGCGCCATCCACTTTGAAGACTTCGCTCATAATAGGCGCTGGGCCTTTTTCTTCGGCCAGCTCCAAACCGGTTTTCCAGCCGGTAAGCGCCAATTCTTTCGCCACTTCTTCGGTGAAATCCACGGAATCGGGACAGCCATACTTCATACGCAGCATGGTTAGGGTAGATCCCAAGCCCAAAAAGCCCATACCATGACGACGCTTGTGAGTAATCTCGTGCTGTTGTTTCTTTAACGGCAGGCCGTTAATTTCCACTACGTTATCCAGCATACGCGTGAAGATGGCCACGGTTTTACGATAGTCATCCCAGTCGAAATAGGCTTTCTCGGTGAAGGGTTCGCGCACAAAACGGGTCAGGTTAATGGAGCCCAACAGGCAGCTGCCGTATTCAGGCAAAGGCTGCTCACCACAGGGGTTAGTGGCACGAATAGTTTCGCAGAACCAGTTGTTGTTCATCTCATTCACTTTGTCGATGAGAATAAAACCAGGCTCTGCAAAGTCATAGGTGGAAGACATAATGGCATGCCAGATCTTCTTGGCTTTTACACGATCATATATCTTGCACGCCACAAGACCCTTATCGTTAGCGATATAGCCATCGTTTGCAGGCCACTCACGCCACAACACTTGTTCTGGGTCTTCCAGGTTCAGTTTTTCCGTTTCTGGACTATTTTTCTTGACCGGAAACACCAAGGGCCACTCTTCATCTTTCACAACGGCATCAATGAATTCTTCACTGATTAGCAAGGAAAGGTTGAACTGGCGCAAACGGCCATCTTCACGCTTGGCTTTGATGAACTCCAACACATCAGGATGGGACACATCGAACGTGGCCATTTGTGCGCCACGTCGACCGCCCGCTGAGGAAACCGTAAAACAGGTGCGATCGAAAATATCCATGAAGGACAATGGACCAGAGGTTTTGGCGCCAGCACCAGACACATAAGCACCACGTGGGCGCAATGTGGAAAACTCATAGCCAATGCCACAACCGGCTTTCAAGGTTAAACCGGCTTCGTAATTCTTCTCCAGAATACCTGCCATGGTGTCTTTTACCGTACCAGACACGGTGCAGTTAATAGTGGAGGTGTCGGCTTTATAAGCCTGGGCACCAGCGTTGGACAGAATTCGCCCAGCTGGAATGGCGCCATGACGCAGCGCCCATAAAAATTTGTCGTACCATTCTTGTTTTTTGGCGTCATCGGTTTCAACATCGGCCAGCGCTCTGGCTACTCGTTGAAAGCTATGATCAATGGTGGCGTCCACTGGGTTTTCATTGCTGTCTTGCAGACGATACTTTTGACTCCAGATATCCAAAGAGGCTTCCTGCAGCGGAATTTCCCTTTCGTTTTGTTTCTCTACTGGTTGATAAGATACAGCGCTCATTGCTACCTTCTTATAATTTCCCAAAAAATGACGATTCACATGGCTGTGGCCATGCGCCTGAGCGAACGAACTGATTGAATTATTTGCGGCATCTCGAACCTGATCAGGCCGTTGAATACCCCTGCGATTGAATCGAACTACCTATCGGCTTGTGCCGTTGTTTTCCCAACTGTGCCTGAACAGAAAGCAGGCTAGATGTGTTAGTCATACACCACCCTTGCGTGACAATCGATAGCTTTTGTTTTGATGAGCCGCGCGGTTGAAGCCCTTGCACGGTGCGGTTCGGCCTGCTCCTAACGTCTTTTTTGGAAAGTATCCTTATCTTCACCAAAAAATAGGCAAACACGCTATATCCGCTTTCCTCATGTCACCAACCACTATATCTTGTGGTTTCGAAATTCATTCTAGTCAGCTTTGGCAGATACTCAAGTGAAAAATTTGAGTTTTTTTACGGTTTGTAAACGTTCTGTAATGTAAAGCAACTAGGGGGTCTAGGCAGGGCGGGCGTCAGAAAGTAAGTGAATCCTTAGTTGGCTTTAAAAATTTCGTCAAAAAAAATTTACGATTTCCATTAGCCGTTGCCACCATTAAGACTAACGGATAATTGCCATTTGGTTTGTGCCAGAGTAACGTGTGCAACACCCTTCACAAACAAGCATTTAGTGAAAAGAATCAAGACGCAACCCAACATATTGTGTTGTGGAAATTGCGGAGAGAAATAAGTTGTTAGCAGAGAGAAGCAAAGGAGCTCGCCTTCCATGTATGAAATCAAGAATCACCCTGTTAAACCCGAATATGCAGCCGATGCCAATATTACCCTGGAGCAATATCAAGCCTGGTATAAAGAGTCTTTAGAACAACCGGATCAGTTTTGGGCAGCGCGAGCAGAACAATTTTTATCCTGGTCGAAACCCTGGAGCAAGGTTAACGAATACGACTTCAATAAAGGCGAAGCGT
>JBFKSL010000457.1:0-3999 GCA_041626995.1 Ketobacter sp.
CCTCTGGATATTAAATGCCAAAAGCGCTGGCATATTTCAACAGCTTGCCGAATGTTCTCGCTACACAATAATGCATAACCAAAGTTTCCATAAGCGGTGGGTGGGATTCGCCAACCTACTTCCAGACCAATCCCTTCGTCACCCACAACACCAATAACGGTATTAATGAGTTTTTGAAAGTCCCCTAAAGCAATGGTGTTGTTTCGGCTGGCAAGGAAATCGTCGGGTAATCCTGCTTGCTGTAAAACCTGATCTGGGCTTTTGCCTCGTTCCTCCACCAGGGTGAGATAGGTGCTAGGAAACACTTTTGCTACCGGCAGGTTTGCCCAGTCTTTTGTGTTTTTGTTAGCAGCCACGCGGGTGTCCTTCAAAGTAGTCGATAGCGCCTATCTTACGGCAATTGAAATGGCTTGGCCACTTATGACAAGTATAATGTCCATCTGTTCACTTATGGTTTCATCCAGGCGCTGCCATAATCGTCTTTAAAAATAAGAGCGACAGAGTGGGCATAATATGAATGTGGCGGTAAATAAGAACGTTGACATCGAAGTGCGTAGAATGGATTTCGAGTTTAATGAAGCCATTCCAGAGTTTTGGTATGACAATGATCCGTTATTAACACTGTTTCTTACTGCTCTTTCAGCGACATTCCCCGAAGGGGAAAAGCAATTTATTCAAAGCGTGCGTAACTATCAAAAGCAAATATCGGATCCGGAATTGATGAAGCAGGTGCGCGCCTTTATTGGGCAGGAGGCTCATCATTCAAAAGAGCACGATGCTTTAAATGATCTGATGAAGAAAAAGGGCTATCCGGTTTTGCGCGTGGAAAAGCGCATGGCAAAAGTGGCTAATTGGATGCGCTCAAAATGGAGTAAGGAGCGGCAGCTGGCAAACACTATTTGTGCAGAGCATCTAACAGCAATTATGGCTGATTACTTCATGACAAAGTCGCCTCAGGAATTGCAAAAAATCGATGAGCGTGTGCGTACCATTTGGGCCTGGCACGTGATTGAAGAAACGGAACATAAGGCGGTGGCGTTCGATGTTTATCGCCAAACAATTAACGACGATACCTTGCGCCGTACTCAAATGGCGATCCTTACTGTGTTGTTTGTTCTTGAAACCACAATGAGTACTGTTCAGCTACTGCGTGAATCGGGCCGAATGGGTGACCTGAAAATGTGGGTGAAAGCGGCTAAATATTTCTTTGGCCCGTCTGGGATTGTGCTAAAAACATTACCCGACTATTTGAGCTTCTATAAAAAAGATTTACACCCCTGGGATCACGACAATAGTCTTCAGTTAAAAGGCATGATTAACCAGTATTTGAAACAACAAGCCGCCTAATAATTACTTTTTAAGGGCAACCAGTTCAGGCCGCCGAAATATTAATTTGCTGGTTTGCCTGGTCAGCCAAGTGGAATATTTTCCCTGCAAGCGCCGTTGTGCCTCGACATAAGAGGGGCCGTGGCGCAGGATTGATGGCGCTAGGGGTTCCGCGAGGCGAACCATTTTTCTCCCGCTTTGAAATAATGCTTTTTCCTTTGGCCCATAATTCAAATTGAATTCGCGCCTTAATCTTGGTGGTAAGGTGGCGGCCGTGGTGAGTTTCAACCATGCCATGGCGGGTGTGAGAGCAACATGCAGTGGATCGAATAAAAAGCCAGCCAATTCCCGAGTCGCTTGATTGACATGTAGCTGATCCGAATCCCACATGGTTCGATTATATTCCATAAATTCATTCCAGCTGTCTGGAAGAATCTCATCGGAGATCCCAAACATATAAGCGAACAAGCGCGTTTCATCGTAGAAACGATCTTTTTCTTCCTGGCTCAATGGGCGTTTAAACAGCTCATACATCATGACGGTGGTGTCCCACAATGTTGCGTGCACCCACAACATGGCATTAGCTTCGTTGGCTTGATAGTTGCTACCTTTGGCAAAAGCACCGCTATCGGTTTCAATATTACCTTGAACTCGTGAGTGAATGTTGTGAACCGCACGGGCGTAGCGGTTGGCCTGATCTAGGGTGCCATACACAATGGAGAGCACGGCGCTAAAAGTGCCAGCAGCGCGTGCCAACGGGTCGCTGCGGGTTTTTGAGTGTTGATCCACGCCACGGGTGACCCAGGGGTGGGCAATTTGCAGCAGTAGCGCTCGTCCCGAACCATGGGCGCCAAAAAGCGCATGCCGGGAAAGCTTCCACATCATGGAATCTGGCCCAAACAGGCCTACCTTTGGGTCTTTTACCTTTGATGCTACCAACTCTAACTGACGTTCGAACTGGTCTCGGCTAATGGTCTTGGTTTCCATAGCAACACCCTTATCTACAACACAACCTTCAGTTTAGTTCGGTATGGCAAGGTTGTTATTCCGGTAGTCATATGTTGTCGGTATTGGCCAATAATTGAACATTTGCGTGAGGCGTGCGCCATGAACGGGTCTTGTTAGTTGGTGCTTACTTTTGATTGAAGGCTTGAAATAGAAGAAAGCTACCTTTGAATGCGCTTCTAAGGGCTTGGGTTAATTGGTTAAACGCTACGCGACTGCATTTTTTTTGATATGATTGCATGGCCTGATCTAGGAACAAGTCAAAAGGGAGCCCATGGAAGAAGTACCAAATTCAAGGCAGCGTATACCTCGTGGTTCTCTTAGCAAAGACGTTATTCTTTCAGCAGCCAAAATGCTGCTTTCAGAGCATGGTATTCATTCTCTTAGCGTACGCAAAATAGCAGCGAAGTTGGATGCCAGCGCCATGTCCATTTACAATCATTATTCCAGTAAAAAAGAAATTGAATTTGCGTTGGTGGCGGACTTTGTTGAAAGAGCTCATCAGCATTCCGTTTCTAAATGCTCTTGGCAGCAATGGATGCACTCCACTTTTCTCAATATTTTTTGTGCCACCCGTAGGGAGCCGCAATATTTGAACTTGATGATACAAAGTGAAAATGTTGGAGTGGCATCAATGGCTGTGTTTGATGAGGCCTTGCAATGTTTGCGGAGAGCTGGTTTTAGTGCAGAGGATGCTCTGGTAGGCTTTCATAAAGTGTTAAGCTTCACGCTGGGGGCAGCATTGTTAAGCGTGAATTTATCTTCATCGAAAGCTGCGGCTGCAGAAGTTTCACGAGATGGAATGCGAGATGTTACCCATATCATGTCTGGTGGCGAATTTGAGACCAGTTTAAAAGCGTTAATTGATACCCTTCACTGTAAATAGAATCTTACTAAAGCGTTATTATGAAAATTATTCAAAGCCTGTTATTGCTTTTAGCAATCATAAGTTCAACCGTTGTTGCCGAAGAATGGAATCCTACGCCACCTCAACCTAATGCCTGGGATTGGATTCGTCTTACCTCTGGTGAGTGGCTGAAAGGAGAATTCATTGCTCTTTATGATGATGAGTTGGAATTCGACAGCGATGAGCTGGATGAGTTGACGTTCGATTGGGAAGATATCTCCATAGTCCGTACAGGCCGGGTCATGAAGGTGTTTCTGTTAAATGGCCAGGAATTGGAGGGCCGGTTATTGTTGGACGGTGAAGAGGTTCGTGTAGAAGGCAGCGAGCAAGTGTTTCCCCGTCAGCAAATTCTAACCATAACAGGCGGGGGAGAAGATCTCAGCAATTATTGGGATATTAAAATCGGTGTTGGCATCAATGTTCGTTCTGGAAATAGTGATCAAGTGGATGTAAACAATAGCATTAAATTGCGTCGTCGAACGATTGCAAATCGCTTTACGTTGGATTACTTAGCTAACTACAGTGAAACGGAAAACATTGAAACAGCTAATAATCATCGTTTAACAGCCGCGTGGGACGTGTTTCTTACTGATCGTCTTTTTGTTCGTCTCTTGTTTGGTGAATATCTAAAAGATCCTTATCAAAATATTGATTATAAGTATACGACCGGTATGGGTGTTGGTTATCAGGTGGTAGACACCGGCGACGTCGAGTGGTTGTTAGTGGCGGGCCCAGCCTATCAGAAGACAAAATTTGAAACC
>JBFKSL010000458.1:0-3997 GCA_041626995.1 Ketobacter sp.
AATTCAAGAACTCTTAGCTTACTGGAAGAAGTTTTACCTAATTTTGAAGGCCCTAGAGTTGTATATGGCGCCCGAAGCCGTTTTGACAAATCAAAACTAAAAGAATTGGGCATTACTTTCCACCAACTCCCATATGAACTGGCGGTAAAAACATGGTTTTAGGTTTAACACATTTAAAAAATTACCAAGAAAACTTATTAGAAGCGCTTTCTAATTATTTAGGCCGCTGTAAAGAGCTGAAAGACCCAGCTGCTGCTTTTTCTGAATCCACAATGCAGGGACCTATGAAGCTAGCGCTTCCATACACCCCAATCCCAGATATGCCTCACGTACCTTATGTCTGTTTACGCGTTCCAACAGGGGGTGGAAAAACTCGTATTGCAGGACAGTCAATCAAATGTGTGAATGATGCTTTTTTACCTACTGAACATTCGCTAATAATTTGGCTTGTACCTTCTGACCCGATTCGAGAGCAGACGCTAAACGCTCTTAGAAATGAAGGCGAATTACTTCATCAAGACATGCGCGATCTTTTTGGCACTGTTAATGTGATGGATATTAACGAAGCACTCTGCATGCAGGCGTCTACTCTAAACACTGCGAATACAATTATTGTTGCAACAATGCAAAGCTTCAAAAGAGATACCGCTGATGGCTTGCGCGTGTATCGACAAAACGGTTCTCTAATGTCTCATTTTGAAGGGGCTACATCAGAACAAAAAGGCGAACATTCTCTAGTTGATGCTATTCGATTACGTCACCCATATGTGATTGTGGATGAAGCTCACAATCAAGGTACGCCTTTGGCTGTGGATACACTAAAAAGGCTGAATCCAAGCTGCATATTGGAGTTAACGGCGACTCCGGATAGAGCTTTTCAACCATCTAATGTTCTACGAAGCGTTTCGGCAGCCACACTACAGGCTGAAGATATGCTCAAGCTTCCTTTGGAATTGGCAATTCACCCTGAATGGCGTGTATCACTTGCTGAAGCAATTGCCCGTTTACGCCAATTAGAAACAGAAGCACAACAAGAAAAAGCTATCACCGGAGAAGAAATCAGTCCTATTGTAATGCTAATTCAGGCGGAACGTATCGCAAAAGGAAAAGAAACTTTCACCCCTGAAGTGGTAAAAGAACATCTGATTAACGATTTCAACATACCAGAAAACTCAATTGCTATAGCAACTGGTGCTGTGGACGAGCTTAGCGGAAGAAAACTGTCTGACCCTGATTACCCACAGTTTATTATTACTGTAGATAAGCTGCGTGAAGGCTGGGACTGCCCAAATGCCTATGTACTCTTCTCATTTAGAAACACAACATCTGCTACGGCTGTTGAACAGGTTTTAGGGCGCGTTCTGCGTATGCCTAAAGTAACTAGAAAACAGCAAGAAGCTTTGAATAGAAGTTACGCATATGTTGTCTCTAATGAACTAGCAACCACTGTCCAAAATTTAAAAGATGGTTTAGTACAAAGCGGTTTCGAGCGCTTAGAAGCCAAAGATCTAATAGTTACACCTGACGAAGAACCGGCTGCAGATTTGTTTACACCGGTAACCGACCTAGTTATCCCATTACCGGAACATAATAATGAAATTAGCCTTCCAGACGAGGATGCTGTAACTGCTTTACCAAAATCACTTCGTGAAAAGCTAGAAGTCTCTCCAGAGACAGGAACTCTAACAATAAAAAATGGCGCCACGCAAAAACAAATCCAGCAAATATCAGAGACTTTTAAGCAGGGTGAAGCAGCAAAAAGTGTCAGGGAAAAACTTGATACTGCACTAGCAATTCAAACAGCACCTCCAACCCGTGAGATCACACCGGCGGAGAAGGGAATCCGAGAGGTGGTGCCACTACTTGGTATAACACAATTCAGTTTTTTTGATGTGTTTGATGAAACACCACTTTTAGATGCTGACTGGGAAGTATCAGACTTTGATTACAAACTGGAAAGCCATGAATTTTCTCATGATGTTGAAGCAATGAGGAGAGCATCATTAAGCATATCCCAGCTTGAAAAAATTGATTGTGATGTCTATGACCGATTAGATAGTCAATTAGCTTTATTCGGGAAGGAGCAAGGCTGGGAAGCGACAGATCTAGTCTATTGGCTGGATCGAAACCTGCCGTTTCACTATTCAGAAAGAGATACGAAGGTCGCTTGGTTAAATGCAGCTGTTACCTATTTAATGAATGAGAAAGGTTTTTCCCTAGATGAGTTAGCTTACCGAAAGTTTAGATTACGAGGCGCTCTTCAGCGAAAAATGGCTTCAGGTTTAGTAATAGCTAAACAAAAAATATTTAACGATCTCTTTCAAGATGAATCTAAGTTTGAAGTTCGCAATGAGCATTCAATTATATTTGAGCAAGGTCGCTATGGCTACGATAGTGTTTATAACGGCTTAATTCATCTAAAAAATCATTTCTTCCCTGTGATAGGAAATCTTAAAAGCAATGGCGAAGAGTTTGAGTGTGCTGAGTACATCGCGCACCAAATGAAAGGTGTTGAATGGTGGGTTCGCAATGTTGAGAAGAAACCTACATCTTTTTGGCTCCAAACGTCATCGGATAAGTTTTACCCAGACTTCGTAGTCAAGCTCACCAGCGGTGTCATTCTAGCTATCGAATACAAAGGAAAACATTTATCTGCAGATTCTGGGAATACAGATAGCATAGAAAAACAACGGATTGGTGAACTTTGGGCGAAGCGAAGTAATGGTAAATGCGGTTTTGTTTGGGTTGAAAATAAAAACTGGAGCGCTCTCTCAGACGCTGCCGATTTTTACGGAAAAAATGATTAATTAATCAGGGAGCTGGAATGGCGCAATCAATTATCACCTTCGACCAGTTAATGCTGCCACTGCTGAAAGCCCTGGTGAACCTTGGCGGTTCAGGCAGCATCGACGAAATATACGAAGAAGTTGTCGAGCTTGAAAAGTTTGACGAAGAAACGCTAGCAGTTCTGCACAACCCTGAAAAAAGCAGCCAAACAGAGATCGGCTACCGATTAGCTTGGGCCAGAACCTATCTTAAAAAAGCAGGCTATCTGGAAAACTCTTCTCGTGGCGTGTGGGCGTTAACTGATAAGGCCAAGCAAGCCCCGGAAATTGATAGCCGAGAGATCGTTAACTTTGTCCGTTCAATGGATAAGAAGACTAATGACAAAATTGTAGACCCCAGCGATCCTTCTTCTTCAGTTGACGACTCTCCTGAAGAAGCACTCGCCTGGCGAGAGAAACTACATCACGTTTTAATTGAGGAAATGAGCCCCGACGCATTTGAGCGACTCACTCAAAGATTGTTGCGTGAGTCTGGCTTTGTTCATGTGGAAGTGACTGGCAGGACGGGTGATGGAGGTATTGATGGAAAAGGCATCGCCCGCATTAATGGGCTAATGAGTTTCCATATTGCCTTCCAATGCAAGAAATACAAAGGCTCTGTTGGTGCCCCAGAAATACGAGATTTCAGAGGTGCCACAGTTGGTCGAGCTGACCGGGGCATGTTCATTACGACAGGTAGCTTTACTAAAGCTGCCATTGAGGAAGCAAATAGAGATGGCGCGGCTCCTATTGATTTGGTCGATGGAGACCAGCTAGCTGACAAACTGAAAGAGCTTTCACTTGGAGTCAAAACAGAGCTTGTTGAAAAAGTGACCGTCGAGCCTGACTGGTTTTTAAGCTTGTAACCGATAACTTATTGATTCAGCACTCCTCCGTTTGCGGAGGCCGTTTAGCTTTCGCCCACCAGCCCACACCCAGCGCATCAGCTGCTCTGGCACTCAGGCCCTAGCTATAATTCTTTTATCGTTAGCTATGGTGCCTAATGGACTTCATCGGTTGAGATAACGGGAACTGAACCCGCGTCCCGTCCCACCACCAAATTTTTAAGCCCTAATGAGCCCTCACCAGCCATTAGGGCTTTTTATTTACAGGACGTAATGTATGTCGCGGTGAAATGGATGCCAAAGAACGACGATTACCCCCCAACTTTA
>JBFKSL010000459.1:0-3996 GCA_041626995.1 Ketobacter sp.
AGTGCACTTGGATGCATTGGCTTGTTTTCGCTTAAACCGATGGATCTTGCATGATCCTCAGATCCACTTGTTTTTTAAAATCGTAAGTCGTCTGGGTGATGGCATGTTGTGGTATGGCATCATGCTGGCGTTACCGCTATTTTTGGGTGCGCAGGGTTTTGTCGTTACCGCTTTGATGATTCTCATGGCTGCCTGGGGTGTTTATGTATACAAAATGATTAAGCGGCGTTCCATGCGTCCGCGCCCCTTTGTTAGCTATCGCGCCATAAAGCAGGGGGCTCGAACGTTGGATCAGTTTAGTTTTCCATCTGGGCACACCATGCATGCTGTCGCATTTTCGGTATTGTTGGTGCCGCTTTTCCCTTGGTTGGGTTTGGTGTTGGTGCCTTTCACTGTGCTTACCGGCTTAGCTCGAGTGGTATTAGGGTTACATTATCCTAGTGATGTGTTTATCGGAGCGGTGCTTGGGTTGTTTAATGCAGTATTAATACTGTCGTTTTTCTCTGGTTTCCTCCAATAATTGATTCAGCTCAATATACTGAAGGGCTTTTATTCATAGTATTGATGGCAGATAGGTGACTGCCTGTCTATCCCGGTGATAGGGGAGGCCTCAACAAGGCTTCCCCTTTTTTATGCGCATTTATTAGCGGTGTGGTTAATGTCGCGTGCCTTGCCCTTGAGTGACTTCTTTAGCAATTTCTTCTTTAAAGCCAAGCAATATTTGGCGTAAACAATCTGCTCTTTCAATGTTTTCGTTGTTCTCATAAACCTGTGAACTGTGCAGTGCAATTTGCGCGAGCAGTTGGCCAAATTGTTTGGCATCGCCACCCAGTCCACTGCTAATAGAAACGTGCTGATTGCCGTTCACATCCCAGACTCGCACCAACTCGTGGGCATCACCGGTTTGCACTGCAGGGGGAATAGGAAGAGTTGTAGGCACATCAGACATAGTGAGTATCCAGTTCTAATAATAATTGGGCAGGGGTGAGTATTTATTATTGGCCATAACGCAATAGATTGCTAATAAAGCGCTCTAACTGATTAAGGGATTGGCAGGGTTCTGCCCAGGTGCAGTAAGGTTGGTAGCGTTTCATCTCCGAATCACCGCTGCCCCAACGGCGTTTGCTCTCAGGGTTAAGCCAGATCACCTGCCGTGCGCGGTCCTGAATGGCTTTCATAATATCGGTGCGTGGATCACCGTAGTTGTTGCGGGCATCCCCTAACATGATAACAGTAGTTCGGTGATCGATTTGATTTAAACAAATGTCGGCAAAGCTTTGTAGTGAGCGGCCGTAATCGGTAGAGCCTCCACCCACTTTATTCAGAGTCATGTCCGTGGCGGCCTCTAGATTCTCTTTTTCGAACCATTCGCTCACTTCAATTAAATCCGAGGAGAAGGCAAAGGCTCGTACGTGGTTGATTACTTCCGTCAGGCTGAATAAAAACATCAATAAGAAGCGAGAATATTGACTAACCGAGCCGCTAACATCACAAATAGCCATGATTTTGGGGCGGTCTATTCGTTTGGTTTTCCAATGGGTTTCCAGCAATACGCCACTGTAGGGGATGTTGTGACGAATGGTTGAACGTACGTCCAGTTTGCCGCGCTGATAGACTTTACGGCGACGGGAGTGCGTTGCCACCAGTTTTTTCGCCAGTTTTCTTACCAGTGACTGCACATTCTTAAATTCCCGCAAGTTATCCAAGCGCGTTTCCATCATCACAGATTCGCGTAGTGCTCGGCTTTCTCCTGTGGCTTGCAGCAGAAACTGACGTTCTACGTAGCTACGCACTTCTTCTCGCAGTTGATCACGGGCACTGCGCAGGGCGCGCCCCAGGTTTTGCTGCCCTTCATCCTCTGAGCTTTCCGCCTGCCACATCTCTTGTTCAAGTTGTTCCAGGCCCATTTCCATCATCATGCGGCGGCCGTACAAACCCTTTTGAGTAATTACCCGTATCTGTCCTACATTCGCCGCGCTGCCAGCGTTAGCCAAGGCTGTGGCAATGGCTTGATTACTGCCCTGTAAAAGCAATTGCCCTAATTCAGAACTGGGCTGATCTGATTGTGCTGCTTGGTTATTGCCAGAGAGAAGCTTGTCTAAAAAAGATTTAGGCGGAGGCTCAGGCACGCTATTTTCTGAAAGGTTTTCCAAGCTATTAAAGCTAAAAAACTGGTCGAAGCAATGTTCAAATTTATGCTTTTCTTCTTCGGATTTTGCTAGAGTGCAATTTAAGGCGGACTTTAGATATTGGCGGTTACCATAACCAACCAATTGAATCACATTCACGGCATCCAGCGTTTCTGAGGTAGAAACGCGCACACCGTTACCTCGAAGGGCTTTAATAAAATCCACCAGCACCTTATCCATTAGGGTTTGCCTTTCAAAACATTTTTGAAGACCGAACGTAAATCGTCTTTTACATTGGTGATGTCTTCTTCGTGTTTAAGCAGCACGTTCAATGTGGATTCCACAATCTCCGGGGTGAGTGATTCCGTGTGTAAGAGCAGCAGCGTGCGTGCCCAGTCGATGGTTTCACTAATAGCTGGTTGCTTCTTCAAATCCATTTTGCGGATTTCCTGCACAAAATCCACCAGCTGTTGTTGCAATTGTTGATTCACATCTGGCACCCGTGCCTGAATGATAGATCGCTCTAAGGCTGCATCAGGAAAAGGAATATATAAATGCAGGCAGCGACGTTTCAATGCATCGCTAAGTTCTCTGGTGTTGTTACTGGTAAGAAAAACAATGGGGTGGCGCTTGGCTTTTACGGTTCCAATTTCGGGAATGGATATTTGATAGTCCGAAAGCATTTCCAGCAAAAAGGATTCGAACTCGTGATCAGCTTTGTCGATTTCATCAATCAACATCACCGTGCCTTGTTCGGCCTTTAACGCTTGCAACAGGGGGCGTGGCTCTAAGAATTCTTCAGAATAAAAAATATCGCCAAACTCGTGTAAGCGATCAATGGATTCGGCCAAGCCGTGGGTTCCTTTTAGCAGGTCACCCAGTTTGTCTTTTAACACTTGTGTGTACAGGAGTTGTTTGCCGTATTTCCATTCATACAGTGCTTTGGCTTCATCTAGCCCTTCATAGCATTGCAGTCGAATCAGATCCCAATTCAACAATTGGGCGGTGGCCTTGGCCAGTTCGGTTTTGCCCACCCCAGGGGGGCCTTCCACCAGTACGGGTTTTTCCAGTTTGTAGGCCAGAAACATGGTCATGGCGATGGGTTGGCTGCAAATGTACCCTGCTTGGGCGAATCCTGCCTGAATTTGTTCTACGCTTATGTCTGTCTTCATGGTGTTCCGCTAGGAAGTTTGGCTTAGCCAATAACCCTATCACAGATTGCTAAATAGGTAACTTGTGGCCAGAGCCATCATGGATCACAATGACCCCTTAATGCTTAAGGAGGAAAGGCATTGTTAAAAGGGTTATTTTTTTGGGCAGCCTTGTTTTGCTGTGCAAGCGTATTGGCGCAAACGGATGATGCCAAGCGTTTGTATCAGGGGTACCAAGGTGCCATCTATCAAATACGCATCATCGAAAAGGGTTCCGGTAATAAGGCCTCCATTGGCTCAGGCTTTTTGGTGGGTGCTCAGGGCCATGTGGTCAGTAATTACCATGTGGTGGCGGATGCCGTAAACAAACCTGACCGCTACTTGATTGAGTATTTCGATTCCGCTGGTGGTAGTGGCCATTTGCAATTATTGGCGGTGGATGTAGTGCACGACTTAGCGTTGTTGCAATTAGACCAGCCGCAAAAGCAAGGCTTTAACCTATATCAGGGTGACTTGGCCAAGGGGATTCGTATTTTCTCCCTGGGCAATCCTCATGATTTGGGTATGACGGTGGTGGAGGGTACTTACAACGGTCTGGTAGAAGGTTCCCTCTATGAGCGCATTTTATTTAGTGGTTCTCTCAACCCTGGTATGAGTGGTGGCCCCACCATTAATCGAGAAGGTGAAGTGATTGGCGTGAATGTCTCCACTGCTGG
>JBFKSL010000460.1:0-3978 GCA_041626995.1 Ketobacter sp.
ATAAGCCGTCAGGTGGTTTGGAATCATTAATGGTTATGGATAGTGTGGATGACGAGGCAAACCTGCCTGAAGTTGTGAATCTGCCTCAACGCAACTGGAAGGAAGAGAAAGTTCGTAAAGGTGATACCTTAAGCCATATATTTAAACGAATGGGATTAAGCTCGCGCGATGTGCATAACGTCATGCAAGGCGAAGGCGAGGTTAAACTGCTGACTCGCATTCACCCTGGCCAAGTCATTAAGTTTGAAGTTGAAGATAATCAGCTGCAGGCTCTGGAATATGTTATTTCCCGAACTGAAAGCCTTTCCATCGAGCTGAATGGCGATCACTACGTGGCAGAGAAAAAGGTTAAGGAACTGCTTCCTTATACTTCCTATGCGGAAGGTGTGATTGATTCTTCTTTATTTTTGGCCGCGCAAAAAGCAGGGCTGTCCGAAAGCATGACCATGGAATTGGCTAATATTTTTGGCTGGGATGTGGATTTCGCGCTGGATATCCGTGAAGGCGATTCTTTTAAGCTGATTTACCAAGAGTTGCATCTGGACGGTGAAAAAGTAAAAGACGGCGACATTCTAGCGGCCCAATTTACCAATCAGGGCAACACTTTTACCGCTATACGTTACGAAACCAGCGATCGCGGCACTAGTTATTTCACCCCCGAAGGTGACAGCATGCGCAAAGCGTTTTTACGCAGCCCAATCGACTTTGCTCGCATCAGCTCACACTTTAATTTACGCAGAAAACACCCGGTTTTACATACTATTCGTGCTCACAAGGGTACGGACTATGCGGCTTCTCGAGGCACGTCCATTAAAGCCACTGGCGATGGAAAGGTGGTTTATGCCGGGCGCAAAGGTGGCTATGGCAAAGTTGTAATAATTCAGCATGGCCAAAAGTATAAAACTCTGTATGCCCACTTAAATGGTTATGCTCGTGGCATTCGTTCGGGCAAGCGGGTTAAGCAGGGCCAGGTGATCGGCTATGTAGGCAGCACAGGTTTGGCTACTGGCCCTCACTTGCATTATGAGTTTTATGTAAACGGTGCCGTACGTAATCCAGTTACCGTTAAATTGCCTCACGCAAACCCCATTGCCTCCCAAGATAAAGAAGAGTTTTTGGCACTTGCAGAGCTGATGGAAGGCCAGCTTTCCACTTATGCCGCAGCCCTACAAGGCGAACAGCTGGCAAGCAACCCATAACCTTATGGCGACCGACTATTATATCGGTCTTATGTCGGGCACCAGTGCCGACGGTATTGACGCCGCACTGGTGCAGTTTGATAATTATGAATCCCCTTCTGCTCACTTAATCAGCTCCCTTTTTACTCCTTTTGATCCAGCGATTCGTGACAAGCTGTTTACGCTTTTTGCTCCGCAAACGTCCTCCAAGGATCAGTTGGATTTGCTGGGTGAATTGGATACCGAACTGGGACTGTGCTTTGCGCAAGCTTGTTTGGATTTGATCCACAATGCCGGTGTAAGCAAATCGCAGATTCGTGCCATAGGTAGCCATGGCCAAACCATTAGGCATCGCCCTTCGGGAGACTTTCCTTTTACTCTGCAGATTGGTAATGCTCATGCAATTGCAGAGCGCACCGGCATTGATGTTGTGGCGGATTTCAGGCGCAGGGACTTGATGCTTGGTGGACAAGGCGCGCCGCTGGCGCCGGCATTTCACCGGGAGTTTTTAGCTTGCTCCAATGAGAGTCGAGTGGTGCTGAATATTGGTGGCATAGCGAATATTACTTGGCTATCGAAAAACGGCACCGGTTTGCTGGGGTTTGACACCGGCCCCGGCAATGGCTTGATGGATGAATGGATTGCGAAGCATAAGCAACTGGAATACGACAAGGCTGGGGCCTGGGCCAGCAGCGGCAGTGTTGACGCAACACTGGTTTCTACTTTGCTGGCTGACCCTTACTTTTCACTCGCGCCTCCCAAGAGCACAGGAAAAGAATATTTTCATCTGCGCTGGGCAAAAGAGCGCTACGAAAGCCTGGAAAATGTTGCTCCTGAAGACATTCAAGCCAGCTTTTTAGAACTGAGCGCAGCCTCCATCAGCAATGCCATTGCACAGCACTGTGCAGGTGTTGAACGAGTACTGGTTTGCGGAGGTGGCGCGCATAACTCTGCTCTAATGCAGCGCCTGAGTGCTCTGTGCCCCAGCCCGGTGGAAAGCTGTACAGTGGTTGGCATAAACCCCGACTGGGTTGAAGCCATGGCATTTGCGTGGCTGGCAAAGTGTTATATGGAAGGTCGGGCTTTGAGCCTTGCACCTATTACTGGCTCCAGCAAGCCTGTTTTACCTGGTGCACTGTTCAAAGCCGCTATCAATTAAGCTGAACGCTTATATGGAGAAGGAGGAGCCACATCCACAGGTGGTGGCGGCGTTGGGGTTTCTCACTACAAACTGCGAACCTTGTAGGCCTTCAGTGTAATCCACTTCAGATCCTGCCAGGTATTGCACACTCATGGGGTCTACCAACAAGGTAACTCCCTGATTTTCAAGCAGGGTGTCATCCTCGTTGACGCTTTCTTCAAATTTGAAACCATAGGAAAAACCGGCGCAACCGCCGCCGGTTATATAGACGCGCAACTTAAGATCCTGATTACCTTCTTCGTCGATCAGGCTTTTTACTTTGCGAGCTGCATTGTCGGTAAATACCATGACCGCTTCATCAGACATGTTGTAGATAACTCCAAAAATATCGTTGATTAAAAGGAATTATCATAAACCCGACTAAAACAGTCAAGAATTGTAGTTCACGCAGGGCTCTGCTTAGTCGCCAATGGCGGTTGTTTGTCGTCTTTCTTGGGCTTTTTATCCATAGGTATGGAGATATCTGGCGCAACGGGTGCCTTTTGCTGGGTATGCACCAATGACCCGTTCACTTCTGCACCCATAACCATTTCGATTAGCTTGTAATGCACATTGCCGTTTACCACAGCCTTTGCCGCTAACTCTACGTGGGCAGTCGAATGAACATCGCCGTTCACTTCGCCATTGATAACCACGTTTGGAACATGGATTTCACCTTCGATTCGACCCGCTTCGCTTAAACGCAATAGGGCTTCGCTGCCCTCTTCCGCGCGCACATTACCCTTAATAGTGCCTTCAACTAGCAGGCCACCTTCGAATTTTACGTCGCCGTTTACCTCAGTACCTTTGGCAATCATGGTGGTTTTTCCTGCATGACGGTCAAAGTCTACCTTTTTGGCTTTATCCTTTCCCCACATCGTTTGCTACCTCTTGTACCTTCCAATCAAACCGCTTTTCAAGTCTAGTCGCTTTACGACCTTTTGACTGCGCGATCACCTCAATTTGTTCCGGAATAAAACCACCCGGAACCACGATTTCTCCCTTAACATCCTGAAAATAACGGAACTTGAACTGTGCTCCGGCGGCTTCCATGTCTTTTGAAATTTCATCAAAGGAAATACTTTGCTTTTGCCCTTCTTTCACACCCAATAGATTTATTTTTACTTTACCGCTGATATAAGAGCGGTTATCCGCCACCTGGGTCATGACCACTTTGTATTTAAAGCGGCTTTTGTTGAACGTGGGCAACAATTCCAGACGCTCAATGCGCAACCCCTTATCGTTCTTTTTAGGGGCCATGATGCTTTTGTAGAATGTTACCGCCTCTTCCAATTCAGATACTCGGTTCTGAAGTTGAATATTCTCTTGACGTACCCTTTCAGAAGCTTGCCGCTCCAATTCGCTGCCATGTTTATGGATGGCGGCTTTGCCCTGTACTTCGAGAAGCTGCTGTTCTAGCTGCTTCTTGACCAACTTCAGCTCCCGGCGCTCTTGGATAACTTCAATCTCATCTTTAATGCCCAAATAGTAGCCTGCTGCCAAACCAGCTGCGCTGACAAGAGCCACTATCAAAAGCATCACCAACCAGAACCAACCCGTACGCCTGGGGCGCTTAGGCACCAGAATCAATTCTGGATCGGAGCTACTCCTAGATCTGCC
>JBFKSL010000461.1:0-3973 GCA_041626995.1 Ketobacter sp.
CTCGGACAAAACTCATGAGTTGATCATGAAGGTCCGCGCAAAAACTTATCGCTATAAGGAAGATTAAGATATGAAGAGCGTAAGTTTTGTGATTCTATGCTTGTTTGGGGTCATTTTATCTGGCTGTGGTGGCGATACCCAGTTTCAAGATATCAAATCGAAAATGGCAGAAATCAAGAATCGTCCCAAGGGTCGTATAGAGCCTCCACCAGAGTTTAAGGTATATAAGGTATTCTCCTATGGTGCTGCGGCATTGCGTAGCCCGTTCGAACGCCCGGTTGAGGTAGAGTTGCTTGCTATTCCGCAAAAACGCAGTAATGTGAAGCCAGATTTTAACCGTCCAAAAGAGGTTCTTGAGCAGTACGGTATTGATTCTTTGTCCATGGTGGGTACCCTAATGCGCCCTGGTGGAGAATTGTATGCATTGGTACAAGATCCGGATGCGGGTTTGCATCGGGTTAAAGCCGGCAATTATGTGGGGCGAAACTTTGGCAAAGTGACGGCTATCGCACCCAACAAATTGGATGTAATTGAAATTGTGTCAGACGGACAAGACGGTTGGGTTGAACGTCCGCGCACATTGGTATTGCGAGAAGAGTGAGCGCGGGAGACAATTCATGAAAAGATTTCGTCTATTTAAACAAACGATAACAAACAAGCAGGTAGCTGGGATGAAAACCAAGTTTTGTCTAGGCCTTTTGGTTTCGCTATTGGCTTCCCAGGCATGGGCAGCAAAATTAACTGGCGTGGAATCGGCCGCGTTGCCGGGAGATGCGGTGGAAATCAAACTTCAGTTTGATAGTGCTCCGCCTACTCCAACGGGTTATACAACAGACTCACCGGCCCGCATTGCCCTTGATTTAGATGGTGTCAGTAATGGCCTTGCGGAAAAGTACCATACCTTAGGTAATGGTAATGTGCGTAGCTTGACGGTAATGGGAGCAGGCAATCGCACTCGTTTGATTGTGAATCTTACCTCTTTAGTAGGCTATAACACGGAAGTGTCTGGCAATAACTTGTTGGTGCGAGTGGGTGAAGGTTCGCCCGCTACTGCTTCTGCGCCATCTCAGGCGACCACTACTAGTGCTGGCTCTGAAACCAATTCTGCGTCCACTAATATGCAAACTGCTGGCACCGGAGTGAAGGAAATCGACTTCCGGCGTGGTGAGCAGGGTGAGGGCCAGGTCATTATTACCCTTGCTGATCGCAATGCGCCAGTGGATCTCAGTGAGGAAGCTGGAAAGATTGTGGCTGAATTTGTCGGGGTAAGTCTGCCAGAAACTTTGCACCGCCGCCTTGATGTGATGGACTTTGCTACGCCGGTTAAAATGATTGATGCCTCCACAGCGGCAGGCAATGCTCGCATTTCGGTAACGCCAACAGGTGAATATGAGTATATGGCGTACCAAACTGATGAGACCTTCACCATTAGCGTTAAGCCTATCACGGGTGCTGAGCTGGAGCGTAAACGTAAAGCCAAGTTCCAGTACACGGGTGAGAAGCTGTCGTTAAACTTCCAGGATATCGAAGTGCGTTCAGTATTACAGTTAATTGCTGATTTCACCGAGCTTAACCTAGTGGCCAGTGACACTGTGCGTGGTCGTATTACTCTGCGTTTGCAAAACGTACCTTGGGATCAGGCTCTAGATCTGATTTTAAAAACAAAAGGATTGGATAAGCGCAAAGTTGGCAACGTTATGCTGGTAGCCCCAGCAGATGAGATTGCCGCTCGTGAGAAATTAGAGTTGGAATCTCAAAAGCAAGTTAAAGAACTGGCTCCACTACGCACTGAGTATCTGACAGTAAATTATGCTAAAGCTGGAGAAGTAGCTGAGCTGGTGACCAATTCCGGGTTCTTAAGCGAGCGTGGAACCATCACTGTTGATGAGCGTACCAACGTAATCTTGTTGCAAGATACTGGTGCCAATATTGACGAAGTGCGCTTTATGCTCGAGCAACTCGATATTCCCGTTAAGCAGGTTATGATTGAAGCGCGCTTGGTAATTGCCCGTTCTGATGCTGCTGAAGAGATTGGTGTGCGTTGGGGTTTACAGCGAGTAGAAGCCAAGAGTGATAACTCAGGGATTTACGCCTTATCCGGTAATGGGCCTGGGCTTGAAGAAAACGTTACCTCTCTGGCTAACGATGATGAATGGACTATAGGTGATCCTTCCTTGGCGGTCGACCTGGGCGTAGTGAAGGATAATATGAGTAGCATAGCGTTTGGTCTGTTTGATGATAACGGGCTGATTGATCTAGAGCTGTCAGCGTTAGAATCTGATGGGCGGGCAGATATTGTTTCTACGCCAAAAGTGCTCACTGCTGATCAGCAAACCGCTTTGATCCAATCTGGTACAGAGGTTCCTTATCAAGAGGCTTCCTCCAGCGGTGCAACCTCTACTTCCTTTAAAGAAGCGGTATTGTCTCTTGAAGTTACGCCTCAAATAACACCTGATGGCCGCATTATTATGGATCTTAAAGTTAACCAGGATTCAGTGGGTGAAATCTTTAATGATGTTCCTTCTATCGATACCAATGAAATCGTGACCAGCGTTATTGTTGATAATGGTCAGACAGTGGTGTTGGGTGGGGTGTTCCGCTCGCAGGATGTGGACTCGGTTATTAAGACTCCATTCTTGGGCGATATGCCTGTAATTGGCAGGCTGTTCCGCAAAACTGTGAAAAGCAGTGAAAAAAGCGAGCTCCTGGTATTTATTACTCCTCGCATCGTGAATGATGTGTTAGCTGCTCAGTAATGCATGTCAAAACACGGTAATGTAATCCTTGTTGGGCCGATGGGTGCTGGTAAAAGCACCATCGGTCGCCAACTTGCTCAGCTCCTTCACTACGAATTCATCGACTCAGACCACGAAATAGAAGCTCGAACCGGGGCAGATATTCCGTGGATTTTTGATGTGGAAGGTGAGGAAGGCTTTCGCCATCGCGAAGAAACGGTTATTGATGAGTTAACTCAGCGAGACGGTATCGTGCTGGCTACCGGGGGTGGCGCTGTAACCCGTGAGCCTAACCGAAAGGTGTTGTCTGCTCGTGGTACGGTGGTTTACCTTAAAACCTCTATCGAGCAACAGCTGCAGCGAACCGCTAAAGACCGAAAGCGGCCGTTGCTACAAAATGCTGAGCCCGAGAGAGTGCTTACGGAGCTAATGAAAGTACGTGAACCGCTTTATCTTGAGGTGGCAGATCACGTAGTGGATACCGATGCTTCCAATATCAAAGATGTTGCCACTAAGATTGCTGAGTTAATTACCCAGATCTAGCTTTATTGCCGCAGCTTGAGCTCGAACCTAATGCCTATCTTCCGGCTTATCTCTGTTACAATGCGGAAAATTTTTCCCTTGTTGTGATCAGGAGACATTATGGAAACCCTGCGTGTTGAGCTGGGCGAGCGCAGTTATCCCATTTATATTGGCGCGGGCCTGCTGGAGCAACTGTCCAGTTTGTTACCAAAATTAAGCGGTAAGCAAGTGATGGTTGTAACCAATAGCACCATCGCTCCCTTGTATCTTGACAGGGTCATGGCTGCGCTTAAGGGTTACCACGCTGTTAGCGTGATACTGCCCGATGGTGAGCAATACAAAACCCTGGAAACCCTCAATCAAATTTACACGGCTCTGTTAGAAAACAAGCACAGTCGCACTACCACGCTCATTGCTTTGGGCGGGGGCGTAGTGGGGGACATCACAGGATATGCCGCAGCTTCCTATCAGCGGGGAGTGGACTTTATTCAAATACCCACCACTTTGTTGTCGCAAGTGGATTCCTCCGTGGGTGGAAAAACCGGTGTCAATCATGCTCTGGGTAAAAATATGATTGGTGCCTTCCATCAACCGAAAGCCGTCATTGCCGATACAGATACGCTGAAAACATTGCCGCCACGGGAGCTTTCTGCTGGTATTGCCGAAGTCATTAAATATGGTTTTATTCGCGATGCAGCGTTTCTTGATTGGATAGA
>JBFKSL010000462.1:0-3971 GCA_041626995.1 Ketobacter sp.
AACCAAATCAGCTTTTTGGTGCCTGTGGAGTACCTACAGGGGCTTTTTGAAACCGCTCAATCGTTAGCGCAGCCGGTGGAAAAGTGGGACGCCGTATTAGAGCAGCAGCTTTCTGCCAATCAGGAAACGGTGCTGGATCAACTGCTGGCGGAACCCTGGCAGGTGGAGCCTTTGGGTAAGGCGCGAGTGGCATCGGAAATTGCCAAGTTTGTAAAATGCTGGGGTGATACTCAGGATAATAAAAAAGCCTTGTATAAAATTACCCATCGTATTTGCCAAATGGAAGAATCCATTTATGTGAGCAATCAGTTTAGCACCGGTGCATTTCGTTATGAGTATCAGTGGTATGAAAGTAATAAGCTCAACCGTTTTCAATTTTATAATCAGATGCAAGATAGTTTTTACCTGAACCAGGTAAATGAAGCCAGTAAAGACAGTGTGACGCCTTTTCAATGCAAAGAGTCATTTTTGCAACAGGCCTCGATCAATTGGAAGGCTCATATCTGCGTGCGGCGTTATAAGCGTTTTCCTTCTTTATTTGATATATCTTTGATTATGGCCTCATTAGTGAGTAATCAAGTGGGATTGGTCGCCAACTTTTCCATTGCCGGAGTCAATCAAGATAACGCTAAAAATATTACCAGTCGTTTTATAGAGTCGATTCAATGGAACTCATTATAGAAATTTTTTCCCATTCCGGTCGGCTTAAGGAAAGGGTTCGTGTTACAGGCCCGCAAGTGGGCATTGGTCGTGGTTATAACAATCAGGTAATTCTTTCTGATCAATATGTTTGTCCAACTCATATTCGGTTGGAATACGATAATCAGGAAAAGTATTGGAAGTTGTACGACCTTTCCAGCCGCAATGGTACCTATTTAGTCGGTAATGGACGCATTGAACATCCCCACCATGTGCGCTCTGGTGATGAAATTGAGCTTGGTCATAGTCGTTTGCGTTTAGTCTTGCCGGAACATGAGGTGCCTGCCACCAAGATTATGCCCCCTGGCCGGGTGCTGGCGGATTATTTCAGCATGCCCATCGTAGCTATGACCATGTTGATATTGATCATGGCCACATTTGCTTTAAATCAGTATTTGTCTTTAGGCACGAAAGCAGATTGGAAAGAATTGGTCTTGGAAGGCGTGCTGTTTTTATCCGTGCCTTTTATTTGGGCTTGTATATGGGCGTTGATTGGCAGAATATCGGTGCACGATACGCGTTTTGCATATCACCTGTCCATTGGCAGCGTGGTAGTGCTTGCCAGCTTCGTTCTGATGGTCGTGATGGAATATTTGAGTTTTAGTTTTAATTCCCATTCGGCCATTGTATGGATTGAAAACAGTTTAGAAGGCTTGATGTTTGCGAGTATGTTGGTGGCTGCCATGTGGATGAGCACAAATATGAATCGCACTAAGCGTTGGTTGGTTGGCCATGGAATTGCGTGGGGATTAATTGGATTTAGCTTGTTCTATGAATATGCACGCTATGATGCTTACAGTGTCGAATATGAATGGTTCACACTAAAGCCCCCCTTTGCGCAGTTTGGTCAAGTCAGTTCTGTGGAAGGTTTTATGACTGATTTGGATAAACTGGTTCTTCAAACCGAGCAGGATTTAGACCCACCGCAGTAAAGCAGTGGGCCGTTTCTTTTGGGTTAAGGGGTATTAATTAGAGCGGTTGTGGGGTTTTCGGATATGACATCTTGCCCATCCACGTAATATTCATCGGCATAGATGATCTCCACGCGGCGGTTATCACGATGGTGGTTGGCATCGGGCACGGGTTGGTTTGACCCCCAGCTGAATATTTCAATTTGGTCTGTATTTGCTCCTTGTTGTTGCATAATTTCTGCAACGTGTTTTGCCCGCAGCAAGGACAGGTGTTCGTTATAGGTTGGGTCTCCTTGCGAATCAGAATGGCCATTAATGGTGATTTTTACGCTTGGGTGTTGAGCCAAAAACACTCCATGTTGCTCAATGATTTTCTTGTGTTCATCATCCAGTTGGTTTTTATTAAAGCCAAATTGAAATTCGGTTTTGGCGGGGCGGGTGGGTTCCTCTTTGTTTAATACGGTTTCCTCTTCCTGGGCAGGTAGGTTTTCCGCCAAAGTGGGCAGTTCTGACTCATACACTAGATTTTCCTCTTCCACCAAAAGCATTGGATTTTCCTGTTCCGAGGTCTGAGGTGCTTCGGTTTGCGCCAGAGCTTTTTCCTCAGCTGGTTGCGTTTGAGCAGTGGACGCAATCGGACTGTTATCTGTCAGACGGGGTGAGGGCTTGTGGCTGCTGCAGGCCGTGGTGATCAGCGTCATGGCTATAACTAAGGCGCTCAGTTGTAAATGTGTATTCGTTTTCATGATCTTCTCCCAAAGGGTTTCGTTGTTGGCAAGGGTAATTAAAACGGGAGAATGGGGCAGATTGGTGCGGGCAATATGATTAAAATCAGTGAAATTGTGATGAAATATGGCGTTAGCTTTATCACTATCTTGTATAAAATACGGCAATGCTTTTTGTTTGATCAATATTGGGAGTAAAGAACGGCATGCAAAATCATACTAAAAGACTCAATAAGTGGAAGGGTGCATTGTGGCTGGCTGGGGTTTCAGCCGTTATGACTGGATGTACATGGGTTGATTTGGATAAGGCCGCCGAAGATGTGTTGGTGTTAAAGCCTTACCAGGCAAAGCAATGTGAATCCATGCGTCGAACCACCAGTCAGGTGCTGGATAAAATCTGGTTTGTACAGCGCAGTGAAGAAACAATGGCCAAAGAATTGGCCACTTTGGCCCGAAATACGGCAGTGGAAGTGGGTGGCAATGCCGTTGTTGCAGAAACAGCCATTGAACAGGGCAAGCAAACTTTTATGATTTTTAATTGTGCTCATTTGCGTTAGCGATGACTGCGGCAGAGCCAATATATCAAGGATGAATATAAATGAGGTGGTAAATAGCTGAACTTTATTAGCATAATGGATGTAACGGCTAACTTGTAATCTGTTGTCTACACTGTAATAAAATATTGAGTGTCTATCAGATTATGAGTTTTCTTGGGCTGAAAACTGGCAGAGCAAGCGCGTTTATTGGATTGCTGAGCGTTTGTTTTTTTCATGCGAATTTGCATGCTATGCCGGCAGTGGTGAAGGTTGATTCCCTGCACTACAGTCGGCTAGTCATTAATGAAGTTGCCATTTTAGAAGACCCCACCGCTCAATATACCATTCAGGATGTTTTAACGCTTTCTGCTGACCAATTTACATATTTTCAGGGCCGCAATTTACACCTTGGATTTAACCAGTCCATTTTTTGGCTTCGGATCAAAATAAATAATAATTTAGCGCTGGGGCAAACCATAGCGTTGGTGACACAAAACCCACTATTGGATCACCTGGACTATTTTTATACGGACTCTGACGGTGTTGTTATTCAACAGCACCTTGGAGATCGAGTGCCGTTAGAAAAGAGAACCTATCCGCTTCTGGAATTTACCGGAAGTATTCCCTTTGAAGCGAACCAAACGCAAGATGTTTATATTCGAGTGCAATCGAATGGAGCACTTTCCCTTCCTATTATGGTTATCAGTGAAGCTGTGTTGCCATTGTTTTTTTCCAAACACGAGTGGATTAATGGCGCATATTTTGGTTTGGCCATTGCTATGGTGCTGTATAACTTTCTACTGTGGATAAAAGTTAGGGAAAGAATATATCTTGAATACGTTGCTTGCGTGGCATCGCAGGTTGCCTTTATTGCCAGTTTTAGTGGATACATGGCGATAATGTTTTCAGGCAATATTCTGTTGTTGGACAAAGGCCTGTTTTTGCTGGCTGTACCTGTGGTTATAGCTTTCCTCCAGTTTACCCGAACCTTCTTGAACCTAATGGAACTTAGCCCAACTCTGGATAAGGTTTTTGTTTGCTGTATGGCGGTCTCATTATTAATGATACCCGTTTATGTGGCCTTGCCTACCCATGTGGTG
>JBFKSL010000463.1:0-3967 GCA_041626995.1 Ketobacter sp.
CATCTCAACCAAAAATAATTCTTGGCTTATCAATTGGGGGTCATCAGGGATAGCATAATGAGTCTCATCATTGTCATGTAACGCACGATTTGTTTCCTTTACGATATTATTTACACTGATCGCTTTCGTTATTCTGTAATTCTCCGTATCCCATTCGACCACCTCCTGTTGCACTTCGTCCATGGCACGCAGAAAATCTGGATTTAAAATACCGCGATCGACACCAGTATCTAGTACTACCTCGATACTGACGGTCGAACCCATGCGTTCTTCGAATTTTTTTATGGCTACGGTGTAAGGATTATCTTGCGGCAACCACGCCAACGGGTAATGGCTAAACTTAATTTGGCTAGCGATAGAAACGCTGGCAATAAACAAGATCACACCAATACTAACGATAACTTTTGCGTTTCTGACGGAAAACCCGGCACACCACGCCAAAAAACGATGCATAATTTTGCCTTCTTCATTCTGATGCAGTTGCCTACGTTTCAGTGGTAACAATGAAACCATGCACGGCAAAATGGATATTGATAGCAAGAAGGCCACTAACGAGCCCAGCGCTCCATAGATACCCAGCGCGGCCACCATAGTGAGATCGGATGTTGAAAACGACAATAAGCCAGCTGCAGTAGTTATGCTGGTAAATAACATCGCTAGCCCTGTGTGGCCCATTGCCTTAGACAGGGCGTGTATTTTTTCGTCACCTTCATCAAAATACCTATAAAAAATAGTTAACAAATGAATACTATCGCCAACACAAACGGACAATAAGAAAGCTGGCAGTATAGAGGTACTAACTTGAACGGGTGTACCAAACAACGCCATCAAGCTCATGGTAACGGTTACGCCGAATGCCATTATCACTAAAGGCATTACCACTCCTGAAATTCGCCTAAAGATAACAAATAGCACAAAACCGATAATTAAGTTTGCTAAACCCGATAAGACAATAAAATCAAGGCGTGTTAATTCTGACAGCTGCAAGGATATAGGCATGCCACCCGTAAGATCAATCTCATCTGAAATCACACCACGGTGTTGCTCAACGATCTCAATGAGCTTGTTATAGGCACTCATCATATCCGCTTCTTCAAGATAGCGACGTTGCAACTCTCCGGCATCATCCTTTTCATAATGAAAGGAGTTTAAGCGCACTATCAAAGCCACTAGGTGGCCATCTTCAGATATTAGGAAATTTTGATAGTTTTCATTTGTAAGCGCATATTGCTTGAGTTTTTCAATCTCTGCTGGATCTACAGGTAATACTTCTGGCAAAAGTTCATCAACATATAAAGTATCGTTTTCACCATGGGTATGACGCGCATTAGCCAAAGAGTCAACTTTAGATATATAGGGAACTTCATCCAACAACTGCTGATGAAGTTCATGTAGTTGAGTTGCAAATGTTTGCGTATATGGGTTTTCCGTCTCAACAGTAATAACAAACGTCTCATCCCGACCAAAAATTTCTTTAAATTCTACGTAGGCTTTAATGGTTTCCGATGTTTCAGGAAGAAAACCTTCAATACTACTGTCTTGCTTTAGTTGACCTAACTGTGAGGCTAAAGCAAAAATCACTAGCAAACACGCGAACAACCAACGCCAAGGATGCTTACCCATAGCCATTCCTAGTCGTTCAAACCCTGTTTCTACTTTTGCTTTCCAGTTATTCTTCTTTGAGTTCATTATGGATGCCTAAAATAAAACTAACTACGTAAACAGCTGCCGTAATGTCGGTTGATGTACCTTATAGGATGCTGTTCTTGGGAGCTCACTCACATACTTCCATTTGACAGGTATATGAGTTGCTGCGATGTGTTTTCGTAAATGTTGTTCAAGCTCGGAAAAGGTGGGTTGGTCTACATTTGGATTTAATTGAATCGCCGCCGCGGGCACTTGCCCTAATCGATGATCATCCACTCCAACAACCCCAGCAGCTGTCACTGCCGGATGCAAAAGCAAAGCCTTTTCTATGGTTTCAGGTAATATCTTAAATCCGCCGCGCATGATAGCGCCATCCGCTCTTCCGCATAAAAATAAAAACTCGTCATCGTCCAAATAGGCTATATCTGAGGTGCGAATCCATTGCTCTCCCATTCGAGGTGAAACCACTTCCAGTATACCCAAAGTATTGTTAGGCTGCTGTTTATTGGATTCTGGGTCGACTATTCGAACCTTTGCTCCAGGTAAAGGCTTTCCTACACTACCCAACTTTTGTTTTCCCCATTGTGCGTGTAGGTTCGGAGTCATTGTCACTACTGGCCCGCCAAACTCCGTAGCGCCATATGCTAATAAAATGGGTACACCATAGCGGCTTTCGAAAGCAGCTTGAACACAAGGATCTAAAGGGGCAGAACCAGAACCTATCATCTTAAGGCTGGCAAAATCTTCCACCGGAAGTTTCGCATCCAGCACCATTTGCACACCAGCGGGAGGCAAACCACCAGCAACAGGTTTATAACGTATAAGGTGATCGTGCCAGCCCTCTACATTAAAGCGATCCAGCAGCACACCTCGCTGCCCACGCAGTAGCGGCGCAATGGTAGCATGCAAACCAGTAATATTGCCTACTGGGAAATACATCAAAATCGGTGGCAAATGCTCAGGATTAGATCCTTCAGAAGACGGAGTTTGTCGTCCCCCAACGATATGGTGCGCAACGCGAGCATAATCAAACTTAAATGGTTTGGGAGAACCAGTAGTTCCACTGGTGTGAATTTCAATTGTAGGGTTATCTAAAGTAGCTGCTTTTATGCTGGAATGCTCAAGGCCAGAAACAAAGTTAGCATGCTTGGAATGCAATGCTATAGCAGCGATGCCACTTTCCTTTAAAGAAGCAATAAGTTCATCTTCAAATGTCTCGTCCGCAGCAATAACAACAGCAGGCTTAATGGATGCAATTTCAGAAGCCATTGAAGCAGCAGACTGAAATGGATAAACCATTCTAAAGGAATAACCTTTTTCCATTAAACCTAAATAAGCGGCAATAGCAGACGGCCTATTTTTGGCAACCAGAACCACTTTCGCAGCCCTCTCTGCACCACTCTCAACTATTAAGTCGCTGACGGTTGAAGAAATCAGACGAAAATCGCCCCAGCTATACCAAAAACGCTCGAATTCAATGGCATTTTGATTGCTGGGACGATTAAGAACGCTGGTACTCAGTTGTTGCAACGAATCTGCGTCCATTATTTTGCCTTTAACTTAAACCGACTACAGGAACTCCTGCTCCGTGTACAGCGGAACTGGAATCAGAGGCCAAAAAGCCAACTACGCTCGCTAACTGTTCTGGCTTAACCCATTTGCTGTAGTCAGCATCTGGCATACTATCTCGATTACTCGGAGTATCTATAATAGATGGCATAATGCAGTTAACGTTAATATTTTGCTCACGTAATTCTTCCGCCATGGTTTCTGTTAGACGATGAACAGCGCACTTGGAAGCAACATAAGCACCCAATTGAGCTAAGCCCTTTTGAGACGATGCTGCTGAAACGTTAATAATTTTACCGCCACCTTGTTTCAACATAACAGGTACAGCAACCGAAGCCGTGTTCATGATAGAACGCGTATTAAGGTTAAATAGGAAGTCCCACGTTTTATCAGAGGTTTCGTGAACACACTCACCCATGATAAAACCACCGGCAATATTGGCTAATACATCAATAGCGCCAAATCGGCCTATAATATTTTTGAAAGCTTCGGCAGTGGAATCTCGTTTGGTTAAATCACAAGAAACCAGATATTCCATGTCTTCATTGCTATCACTGAATACCTTTTTCAATAACTCGTCACTATAATCCACTAGTGCCAGTTTAGCACCAGCATCGCGGAAGTAAGAGGCTATGGATGTACCAAGCCCGCCAGCAGCACCTGTAATTACTACCACCTTATCTGTAAAGTCACTCACATTTAAACTCCTCTATGATTTAGGTTTTTTACCGGCCGCTTTTAATTTTTCCAG
>JBFKSL010000464.1:0-3944 GCA_041626995.1 Ketobacter sp.
AAGCACGGAAGCATTGGCATTTTAGCCGACTTATCCACGCAAGAAGACAACAAGGTTCAGGTCACCTTTAGAGTTAAAGACACGGGCATAGGCATTCCCCGCGAAATTCAGCAAACCTTATTTACACCCTTTACCCAAGCAGACAGCTCAACCACTCGGCGCTATGGTGGCACTGGCTTAGGTTTATCCATCTGTAAAGAGCTGGTTCACATCATGCAAGGTGAAATTGGTGTGGAAAGTGAAGCAAGTAAGGGATCAACTTTCTGGTTTTCCTGTCGTTTTGAAATTGGCAAAGCCAGCGATTTACCAAAAGAACGCAAGCCCAAACACACCCAGGAACAAGAAGAAGGCGAACAGATGGGCATTCGTTTATTGGTGGCGGAAGATAACGATGTTAACCGGATAGTGATTAATGGTTTGGTAGGCAAATTGGGAAGCCAGGCGGATTTTGCTGTCAACGGTATTGAGGCGGTGGACCTTTACAAAAGCAAACACAATGAACTTGATGTCATCTTAATGGATTGTGAAATGCCAGAGATGGATGGCTACGAAGCCACTCGAAGCATTCGCGAATACGAATTGCATAACCAGCTGCCCCGCAAGCCCATTATTGCCGTTACGGCTCATGCCGTTGGTGAATCAAAAGAGCTTTGCTTACAGGCGGGCATGGATGAGTACATTACCAAACCCATTCGACTGGAAGCATTGAAGCAGAAAATCCGTCAAACCATCAATGAATTGAGTGCCGTTACTTAAGCATTAACACCTTTACGTCATCCGCTTGATAGGTAATCATACACCTCTCGAATTTAAGCCCAATTCACGTTAACGGGGAACCTCATGAAGCGCTCTTGGAATAATGGAATACTGGCTGCATTGCTTTTGCTGACTTCACAATTTGTATCCGCGGAAATCCTTACCATTCAACGCACATATGAACTGGCGCTGCAAAACGATCCGCAATGGGCGGCCATTAAAAATCAATACCTTTCCAACCAACAAGTCGTCGATCAAAGCCGCGCACAAATACTGCCACAAATTAACCTGGATGGTTCC
The DNA here is from genome assembly GCA_041626995.1 of Ketobacter sp. Taxonomy (GTDB): domain Bacteria; phylum Pseudomonadota; class Gammaproteobacteria; order Pseudomonadales; family Ketobacteraceae; genus Ketobacter. Next base: position 1,057 of record JBFKSL010000464.1, read on the forward strand.
TACAGCCATAACGAGGATGATTATGAGCTGCTCGGTGAAGACAGCTATGACAGCCATGGCTACTCCGCTAGCTTGATACAACCCCTGTTCCGCTTGAATAATTGGCACAGCTATAAGCGAGGCAAAGCACTCGACAGTCAATTTGAGGCAGAATTTAAATCCAATCAACAAGCGTTTTATCTGCGCATTGTGAGTTTGTATTTGGACGTCCTGCGTGCAAACGCGAATCTAAGTTTTCGCAAGGCAGAACAAGAAGCCATTGCACGCCAATTGGAACAAAGCAAGCAGCGTTTTGAGGTGGGCCTGGTGGCCATTACTGATGTGCATGAAACTCAAGCTGCTTACGATTCTGCCGTAAGCGCCCGCATTGTTGCAGAGAGCGACCAATTTGTAGCGTTGCGCTTTTTGGAGACCCTAACTGCAACCCAAGTAGATGGTGTTGTGGACTTAAAAGAAGAACTGCCGATTCTACCACCTGATCCCGTTGATATGAAACAGTGGGTCGATATGTCACTAGAAGGAAACACCAGTTTAAAGGCAGCTATTTTTGCCGCTAACGCCGCTGAACAAGACTACAAAAGCAAGCGCGGAGATCATGCTCCTACCATCGATTTGGTTGGCTCTCACTCCTACAACAGCAGTGATGCGGAAACCTCCATCACCAGCGGTGATCTGACCCGTAATACCATTTCATTACAATTTAACCTGCCCCTTTATAGTGGTGGTGCCATCAGCGCCAATCGCCGACAAAGCCAATATCAATTCTTAGCGCAAAAAGATACCGAGAATTATACCCGTCGCCAGGTGATTCAGGATGCCACCAACTATTACCAGTTGATGATTGCTAATGTGTCTCAGGTAAATGCGCGCAAACAAAGTACGTTATCCGCCAAAGTAGCCCTAGATGCTACCCAGGCAGGCTATGAAGCAGGAACGCGTACCATTGTGGACGTATTGAACGTGCAGCGTAATCTCTTTCAGAACGAAAGAGATTACATCAATGCACGCTTTGACTACGTTCTTACCGCATTTAACCTCAAACAAGTTGCAGGAATACTGACGGAAGAAGACGTTTTGTCACTGGAACAATGGATGAAGCAATAGTTAACCATTGTGTTTGCTGTGATTGCGCTTGGCTCCCCACACGAGCAGGTCTTGATACCCAGTGGGCAGCAGGCGCTGAACAGCATCGATGATTCTAGCATCATTACCAATCAACACTCGTGGCTTGTTTTTCTTAACACCATCCAAGATCACTAGCGCTGCCTCAGTAGGGGTGGTGCGAGCGGCTTTCTCAAACATTTTTGCCGCTTTGTTTATATCCTGAGTGCCAGCCTTACCCACATCACCAATACGGCTGCTACGAACAATATTGGTTTTGATGCCACCAGGGTGCACGCAGGTGACTTTTACATTGCTCTCTTCCAACTCCATTTCTTCACGCAGGCTTTCGGTAAAACCTTTTACCGCAAATTTCGCCGCATTGTAGGCGCTCTGAGACGGTACGCCAATCATGCCAAACACGCTGGAAACATTGATGACATGGCCCTCTCCTGCTTGTTTCAAGTGCGGCAAAAAAGCTTTGGTGCCATACACCACGCCCCAGAAGTTTATGTTCATCAACCATTCAAAGTTTTCGTAGCCCATACTTTCAACGGTTTCGCTAACAGACACGCCAGCATTATTAAAAATCAGGTTTACCTTGCCAAAATCTGCAACCACCTGGTCCGCCCAAGCGTATACAGCATCACGGTTAGCTACATCCAGCACGGTTGTTGTCACTGTTACGCCATAACCACCAACTTGACTCTCTGTTTGTTGCAAGCCGTTCTGATTGATATCCGATAACGCCACATGGCAGCCTAATTTAGCCAACTCAATAGCCAGGGCCTGACCAATTCCAGAACCGGCACCTGTGATGGCTGCGACTTTTCCCTTTAGGTCTTTCATATGAGCAACTCCAATCTAGTTATTTTTTATACATCCAAGAGCATACAATCACATGAATCAATAGGCCATAAAAAAGGGCGAAATGCCTAAGCATTCCGCCCTTTTGATCTTGCTTGAAAAAGCGCTGTTACTTATCAGCGTTTTCCAATTGTTGCTTGATCAGATCACCGATAGTTTTCGGTGCAGCTTCTTGAGCCTGGGCTTGATTCAGGCTCTTCATTGCTTCTTTCTCATCAGCAACGTCTTTCGCTTTCACAGACAGGTTGATCACGCGGTTCTTACGATCAACGCTGATAATGCGAGCTTCAACCTGATCACCTTCGTTCAGGTGAGTACGTGCATCTTCAACACGATCACGGCTCAGTTCAGATGCTTTCAAAGTGGCTTCAACCCCTTCAACCAGCTCTACAACTGCCGCTTTCGCGTCTACAGATTTCACAGTACCAGTAACGATGGCGCCTTTGTCATTTTCTTGAACGTACATGGCAAATGGATCTTGCTCCAATTGCTTAACGCCCAGAGAAATACGCTCACGCTCTGGATCAACAGACAGGATAACAGTCTCGATTTCGTCGCCTTTCTTATAGGCGCGAACGGCTTCTTCTCCAGGCAGATCCCAGGAGATATCAGACAAGTGAACCAGACCGTCGATGCCACCGTCCAGACCAATGAAAATACCAAAATCGGTGATGGACTTGATCTTACCGGAAATCTTGTCGTTCTTATCAAAGTTGTTGCCGAACTCTTCCCATGGGTTAGGTTTGCATTGCTTGATACCCAGAGAAATACGACGACGTTCTTCGTCGATATCCAGAACGATAACGTCAACTTCTTCGCCAATGGAAACCACTTTAGAAGGATGTACGTTTTTGTTGGTCCAATCCATTTCGGATACGTGAACCAGACCTTCAACGCCTTCTTGCAGCTCGGCGAAACAG
>JBFKSL010000465.1:0-3929 GCA_041626995.1 Ketobacter sp.
GCCTTACCCGCTCATTTAAATAATCACGAATATTGTCTTTTACTTTTTCAAAGGGAAGTTGCCTGCCCTCTTCTCGATGATCAATCTGCACCACATGAATACCATAACGGCTCTCTAATGGTGCATCCACCAATCCAACGCTACAGTTAAACAACTGCCGCTCGAACTCAGGCACAGTTTGACCACGACTGATTTGGCCCAGCTGTCCACCTACTTTAGCAGATGGGCAGGACGAAAACTCTTGAGCAAGCGCATCAAAATTATTAGGTGATGCAATCAGCTCATCGATAATTAAATTTGCCTTCTCCACAAGCTCAGAACGCTTCTCTTGATCTTCAGGAGAACAAGCGAAAAGAATGTGTTTAACAGCAAGCAACGGCGACGTTTTAAATTTTGCTAAATTGTGATCGTAGTATTGCTTGCAATCTTCTTCGCTCGCTTCTGGATAATCCACCTGCTGATCCAGCAGTGTATCTACAAAACGATCCTGATCATCAATATCGATCTTAAGCTCTACTGCTTTTTGTCGTAGCAATTCAGCAATGACCAATGCCTCGCTGGCTTTGATCATTGCGTCACGCTGATTCTCCGCAGAGTGATACTGCATTTCAGTATTGACTTGGTGTTCCGTGATCTCTGTTTGGTTCACTTTAATCATGTTTAATCACTCTGCTTTGAATACTGTTTAACTTAACGGCTACGTACAACTTGGTAACTGCGATTCACATACTTCACTGGCACACTCCAAATATGAACCAAGCGAGAGAATGGGAAAACCAGGAACAAGGTCATACCCAGCAAAACATGCAGTTTAAAGATAATATGCACATCTGCAATGGCTGAAGAAGCGGTAGCACCATTTAGTATCACAATGTTCTGTGCCCAGGCCATTAGCTTCAGCATTTCTTCACCGTCCATGTGGCCAGCAGATACGAAAATAGAAGACAGGCCTAGCAATAATTGGGCGTAAAGCATCAGCAGTATGGCAATATCCATGGTGCTGCTGGTAGCTCGAACCCGATCATTGGTAAAGAGGCGCACCAGCAAATTGGTCATACCGTATAAGCAAACCACCCCAAATAAACCACCAGCTGCCATAGCCACCACCTGTTTCACGGGAGCGGTAACTCCCAGCACGTCCCACACTTGGTGAGGCGTTAACAGACCCACAAAATGACCCGCTAATATTGCCAAAATACCTATATGGAAAGGCGCACTGCCTTTACGTAGCAACTTACTTTCCAATAACTGGCTAGAGCTGGTTTTCCAGGTGTATTGTTCACGATCATATCGTACCAATGATCCAACCAGGAAGACCGTGAAGGCGATATAAGGATAAATTCCAAATAGTAAATGGTTAAAATCGCTCATTATGAATTCCTCTCGCTATTGCTGGCCTCAGACTTCTGCTTGTAGGTTTCAAAATCAACCCAGTGAACTGGCACATCCAAATCAGCTCGTTGCGATTCACTTGGTTTACGGTTGTTAGTACCACAGCTTTTTTCTAAAGAGTCTGCACCAAAGGTGACTTCCTCTTCTTCCCACTCTTTATCCAAAGCTTCAGCTGTATCGTCACGCTTTTCGGCTTCCACTTGCTGACGGATTTTCTCAAGATTCAAATCCGTACCGGCGATATCCAACAACGTTTCGAACAGTACCGCATAACCGCTGTCTCTCTTTTCCAAGCGGCTTTTCAGCAGAGCCAAAATATGTTCTACATCCTGCAACCAACCCTTGGCGTTTTCTTTACCTTGGGTAGCTGCAAATTCTAAGAACAAAGGTATGTAGTCTGGCAGCTCATGCTTAGAGATTTCCAAACCTGCCTCGCGGTATTGCGCCATCAAGTCAACCATGGCCTGGCCACGGTCACGGCTTTCGCCGTGAACATGTTCAAATAGCCATAAACCCAACGAACGGCCTCGCTCGAATAGACCATCGTATTCTGATTGCCAATCCAGAATATCCCGATCTAATTGCTGCCAAAGAAAGGCTTGCAACTTATCCTTTAAGGGCGATGAAATCTCCGCCTGCCAGATAATTCGGCTGATTTCTTTTTCCGATTCTGCGATTGACTCATCGGGGTAATCCAACAGTCGTGAGATAACCAATAGAATGTCCATTAATCATCTCCCTGCCATACGTTAATCAACTTACGGCTAGTCTGTTTCTTACTGCCAAACAGGTTCACCTCATTGTTGCCATCACTGCAACCATTGCCGAAGCTGAATCCACATCCGCTCTTCATACCGTAAGCGTCTTCTGCATAGGCAGTGTGACTGGTGGGAATCACAAAACGATCTTCGTAGTTGGCAATGGCCATGTAGCGATACATTTCTTCAACTTGATGAGCAGTGATACCAGCCTGTTGCAATACGGCCAAATCTTCTTGCCCTTCCACCTGTTGTGAACGCTTGTAAGAACGCATAGCCAGCATTCTTTCCAATGCACTTAGCACGGGTGCTTCATCACCTGCGGTTAACAGGTTGGCCAAATAACGAATGGGTATTCGCAGGGATTTTAAATCTGGAATCACACCATCACTGGAAATCTTACCGGCTTCCAAAGCATTTTGAATGGGTGATAGTGGTGGTACATACCAAACCATAGGCAAAGTGCGATATTCAGGATGCAGAGGCAGCGCCACTTTCCAATCCATCGCCATTTTATAAACTGGGGATTGTTGAGCTGCTTCTAACCAAGCATCAGGAATACCTTCTTTACGAGCCGCTTCCTGAACTGCTGGATCATTTGGATCCAAGAATAGATCAAGTTGCGCTTGGTACAAATCTTTATCTAATTCTGCACTGGCAGCAGCTTCGATCTTATCGGCATCGTACAACAATACACCCAAGTAACGAATACGACCTACGCAAGTTTCAGAGCAGACGGTTGGTTGGCCAGACTCAATACGTGGATAACAGAAAATACATTTTTCCGATTTTCCGGTATTCCAGTTGTAGTAGATCTTTTTGTAGGGGCAACCAGAAACACACATCCGCCAGCCACGACACTTATCCTGATCGATTAGAACAATGCCATCTTCTTCCCGCTTGTAAATAGCGCCACTGGGACAGCTGGCAACGCAAGCGGGGTTTAAGCAGTGCTCACACAAACGTGGCAAATACATCATGAAGGTTTTTTCAAACTCGCCATAGATTTCTTTTTGCGCCACTTCATTAAAACAGACGTCTTTCTTGCGTTTTTCAAACTCGGTACCCAGAATTTCTTCCCAGTTGGGGCCCCAGTTGATTTTCTCCATGCGTTTGCCGGTTACCAAAGAGCGAGGTCGGGCAGTAGGTTGATGTTTACTTTCCGGCGCATTGTGGAGGTGCTCGTAATCAAAATCGAACGGTTCGTAGTAGTCGTCAATCTCTGGTAGGTCAGGGTTAGAGAAAATGTTCGCAAGAATACGCAGCTTGTTACCTTGTTTTGGTTCAAGCTTGCCGTTTTTATTACGAACCCAGCCACCATTCCACTTTTCCTGGTTTTCCCACTCTTTCGGGAAACCCACACCGGGTTTGGTTTCTACGTTGTTGAACCAAGCGTATTCCACACCGTCACGGCTAGTCCAAACGTTTTTACAAGTGATGGAACAAGTATGACATCCGATGCATTTGTCCAGATTCAGGACCATACCAATCTGTGCACGTACTTTCATGATTATCTCTCCTCCTGCGCAGATTCTTCATCGAGCCAATCGACCTTGTCCATCTTACGGACAATAACGAATTCATCTCGGTTACAACCTACCGTGCCGTAATAGTTAAAACCGTAAGCTTGTTGGGCATAGCCGCCAATCATATGGGTAGGCTTCATCACCGCTCGCGTAACCGAGTTGTGCATACCACCGCGGGTTTTTGTGGTTTCTGCGCCAGGCATATTCACGATACGTTCCTGTGCGTGGTACATCATGCTCATACCTTCAGGAA
>JBFKSL010000466.1:0-3921 GCA_041626995.1 Ketobacter sp.
ACCTATGATATAGACCGGTATTAGGTTTGTGGATTTGCTGGATTCCAGCTTTCCGGTGCTCGACGACATGGGCGGACTCCTGGCCGTTTAGTGCACAACACTTGTTTTTAAACACATTGTTATGATGAACAATCCCAACAGGCACCCTTAACAACGGGCACCCATACAATTAGGCTAGCGCCTACTACTTCTACTAAGACTAGCCCCAATTCAGCAGCATGAAAGCTCAAACTGCATGAATATGAATGACTTCCATATATTTCTTAAGAAGCCACATTGAGAAAGCGCGGATCACGCGCCAACTCATATAAACTGAACCAGGCAAAAAAGCCCTTTTCGGTTTCGAAACCACCTTTTACATAATCTTTGGTTTCAACGTATTCCTGAGGAACATTCTGGGTAAAGGTATCCTGGGGAATGTGCTGCATTCCCAACACTTCATCCACTACCAAACCGCTGTAGAGCTCACCTCGCTCCAACGCCAAAAGGCGACGGCGCTTTAATTGCAACTGGGAGGGCTCATTCAGAAACGCCATTAAGTCCATCACCGGCATCAAGCGGCCACGGACATTGGCAATACCCTTCACCCAGCTTTGCACACCAGGCACTTGGGTATATCGGGGAACGGTTAAAATCTCAGACACTTCATCCATGGGCGCCACATAGCGACGGCCATTGAGTGTAAAGCCTACGCCACTCCATGTGGTTTTTGCTTGCTCCTGCTCTGGCAAGCCCTTGGCATGGCGGCGGCTGAGATCGGCAATTTCGGCAAGTTTGAGATACGCTTGGGAAATCTCAGACATAGTGATGATTAACTTCCACTCATAGCTCTATTAATGGTATCGATCAGCACAGCCTCATCAACCGGCTTGGTAAGATAATCGGTGGCGCCCTGACGGCGACCCCATACCTTGTCGGTTTCCTGATCCTTGGTCGTCACAATGATTACGGGGATATGCTTGGTGTCATCACCCTTACTCAACTGGCGAGTAGCCTGAAATCCATTCAATCCGGGCATTACCACATCCATTAAAACCACGTCGGGCTTTTCCTGGCGGGCAACTGCTACACCATCGGCCCCGTTGTCGGCAGTGATTATTTCAAATCCATGCTTTTCCAGGGTTTCTTTGAATTTGTACGTTTCAGTTGGTGAATCATCAACGATTAAGACGCGAGGCATAGCTCCTCCGTTGTCATGCATTTGTGGGGCAAAAAGGCAGCCAACATCAGTGGCTGCAAGAACATAAACCGTTACGCTGCGGCAACGTGCTCACGAATTGCACCGAGTAATTCTTCTTTGCTGAAAGGCTTGGTCAAATACTGATCTGAACCAACAATGCGCCCTTTGGCTTTATCAAACAATCCATCTTTACTGGACAACATGATCACCGGCGTCCCCTTGAACGCGCTATTGTTTTTAATCAGCGCACAGGTTTGATAACCATCCAGACGGGGCATCATAATGTCGACAAAGATGATATTTGGCTGGGAATCTGCAATTTTGGACAATGCATCGAACCCATCAGTGGCGGTAATCACCGTGCAGCCTGCTTTTTTTAGAAGTGTTTCTGCGGTTCGACGAATAGTTTTACTATCGTCAATCACCATCACTTTCAGATTTTCAAAATTGTCGTCCATCTATCTTGCCTTTGTTATTAACAGCGATAAGTCAGCAATCTAATTATAGTTATAATATCGTTATGGGCAGTTCGCAAACCCAATCCACGATAAAATTCAACCTATATGAAAAGCTGCATGATATTTATCACAGTTTTTACATTCAATCTATAAACTACTGTGGATAAAGCGATTTTTTAAACTTTAATTAATTCCCAATATTTATAACTAGAAAGACAGAACTGGGTTAATCTATATTCTGTTTTCCGCATCACACTGGGTAATTTGAGTCGACCATGACCATTAAAATCGGGGTAGTGATGGACCCCATCCAATCCGTCACTTATAAAAAGGATAGCACTCTTGCCATGTTGTGGGAGGCTGATTCGCGGAATTGGCAAATTTTCTACATGTTGCAGTCGGATTTATACGTGGATTGCGGCAAGCCCATGGCCAAGATGACTCGGCTGCACCCCAAACAAGATCCCACCAAATGGTATGAGTTTGGGGAGGAAACCCATGCCCCTCTGGCCAACCTGGATGTGGTTCTGATGCGCAAGGATCCTCCTTTCGATATGAATTTCATCTACACGACTTACATCCTCGATCACGCTGAGAAACTGGGTGTATTGGTAGTGAACAAGCCGCAAAGCTTACGCGACTGCAATGAAAAAGTATTTGCCACTCACTTTCCTGATTGCTGCACACCCACCCTGGTAAGCGCCGAAAAGGCCATGCTGCGCGCTTTTGCGGAAGAGCACACGGATGTCATTCTAAAACCGCTGGATGGCATGGGCGGCGCCTCAATTTTTCGTACTGGCGCTAATGATGGCAATCTAAGCGTCATTATTGAAACCCTGACTGAGCATGGCCGCACTCCTGCCATGGCGCAAAAATACATTCCAGAAATCAGCAAGGGAGATAAACGCATCCTGGTGATTGATGGCGAACCGGTTTCCCATTGTCTGGCGCGAGTGCCCGCTGTGGGCGAAGTACGTGGCAACTTGGCCGCTGGCGGTTCTGGCATAGTGCAGGAATTATCTAATCGCGATCGCTGGATTTGCGACCAAGTACGCGACACGCTGCTGGAAAAAGGGTTAATCTTCGTGGGTTTGGACGTGATTGGGGATTATCTGACGGAAATCAACGTAACCAGCCCCACCTGCATTCGGGAAATCGACGCTGGCGCCGGCCTCAATGTGGCTGGCCTGCTGATGGACGCAATCGAGAAGAAGTTACAATAATTTATGGCTGCTGTGGCAGAAGCGCCGAATATTTCGGCTAACGACCGTTTTACATTCACTCTGTTTTTGGCTTTGGCGTTGCACCTTATGGTGTTGTTGGGTGTGGGCATTACTTCACCCAAGCCCACGCTTGCACCGACATCGTTAGAAGTGATTCTGGCCCAGCATAAGTCCAACGAAACGCCCGAGGATGCTGACTTTCTGGCACAATCCAATCAAGTGGGCAGCGGCACAGAAGAAGAGAAACTCAAACCCACCACCGACCAAATGGCACAATTTGATGATGCCATCATCAAAGACACCAAGCCTCTGCCACAAGAAGCCACTCAACGGCCGGTGCAACCACAAACCTCGCGCCAACTCAGCACCATAGGATCATCGAAGCAAAAAACCATCGTCACCCCCACCAGCGAAGTGGATCGCGATGTAAAAATTTCCAAAGAGGAAATGCTCGCCAACTTAAATCGCCAAATCGAAATGGCCAGCTACGAAGCCGCATTGGAAGAAAAGCGCCGCGCCTATGCAAAACGCCCAAAAAAGCGGGTGCTAACCTCTGCCAGCACCAAGGAAGCTCGAGACGCTGCCTACCTCGATGCCTGGCGTTTGAAAATCGAGCGTGTGGGCAACTTGAATTACCCAGCAGAAGCCAAGCGGAAATCCATATATGGCCAGTTGCGACTGCTGGTTTCCATTAATTCCGATGGAACCCTACGAGAAATGAGGGTATTAAAAAGTTCCGGCCATCGCATACTGGATCAGGCCGCTATGCAAATTGTTAAGTTATCTGCCCCTTACTCCGCTTTCCCTCCAGAGATCAAGCAAGATACGGATATTCTGGAAATTATTCGCACATGGCGCTTTGAAAAAGGAAATTACCTCTCTTCCTTCTGACCTCTCAGTAACAAAATTCACTTGAACCCCTGGCGCCTAGGTTCAATACTAAACCTATGACTGAATTAACTCGCGCCAACCTAAAGCACCATTTTCTGATTGCCATGCCTTCCATGAGCGACCCTAACTTTGCTCATTCCATTACCTACATCTGCGAGCATAACGATGA
>JBFKSL010000467.1:0-3910 GCA_041626995.1 Ketobacter sp.
AAATTGCTGCTCCTTTACATCGAGCGCGATGAACGATGGTGGAATGACCTCCTAAACCTTTACTGTATGTTTGCACATAGTCGCCGGGGCATGCCTCGTTTTTCTCGACCTCTATGCCAATCTTTGCTTTTTTGAATGCCGTGGCTGCTCCCCTTATTCGCTCGTCGCCAGATTTAACTAGGATTGCATAATCCCCTCCTTTCAAAGCTCCACCTTCTATATTGATATATTGGCGAATTGATACTTCGTCTCCTTCTATTTCAGTGTTTATATCAATGCCTGAAGCAGCAAGCGTCCAGTAAGCAAAAGGCGAGCAACTTGCAACCTTGATATTTTTCGATCCAGACTTTAGGGAGCTTGTTTCCGTCTTAGTAAAATTCCGCTTGCCGCTACCCTTTCCATGTACAGGGTCTACGTACTTGATTTTGCCCACTTTTTGGAGAGCTGTCTCTAAAGGCGTTCCTGACTTTCCAGTTTTAAGGTTCGTTCTACTCTTGCCTGGCGCGATTGGAGCGTCTCGATCTGGAGTTCTATTGCTATACCATAGATCTGTTGCCCATTTGCCAACAGTGGTAAAAACATCTGACGCTGCCTCGCCAACTTTGTTTGCCTGCTGCGAAAGCCAGTTTAGCCATTCACCACCAAGTGCAATATTATCTTTCGAAGTGGTGCTATCGTCGATATTTGGTTTGTCAGAACTAGGGAATTTACCAATCTCTGTTGTGATGGATAGAAAAGCTTTGCCGCTGGTCAAGCGAACTGGTGACGCAATACCCGGACCTGAACGTATAACAATTGTTCCATCTTCGTATTGCTGGTATCGATATCCCCCAGAACCTTGGACCACTCTAGATTTGTGTACAGCTCGAATTACGGCACGTTTAGATCGTTTGGGTTTAGGAGATGTCTTTTTTGGGGTGGGCTTCAGAGCATGCTTTGTAGTATTCATGATTTTCTATTGCCCGTATTGTCGTTACTTTCTTATCATTTTCAAAAATCTTTAATGGGTTCTGATTCGAGTTTTAATCATTACTACTCGCATAGATTGCCGCTATGCGCGGGAGGGTCGATATAAGTATTTGGTGTTAAATCAGTAGAAATCAATTGTAATTGGTATATAAATTAAGTGAAATATGATGTATTAATTCATTTTATTAAAATTTTGGTTGAAATATTACCTATTAAAGAACCTACTTGTTTGATAAGTCTGTAGAATTTAATGATTCTTCCAACAGCGGATTCGAGTATATTATAGTTATTATGGGTGAAATTTTTATTTGGGTTGTTTTTTGTTCTCTCGAGCTGTGGATGGAAATTAGTCGTTTTGAACAGTATTCTCAATATAAGTTCTTGCCTTTTTAAACGGTGGCGCTCAATTTTGCCTAATTGAAGGTTGATATATCACTCAAAATCGGGGGCATCTGTGAATGCGGTGTTATCTCGGAATTTAGTTGAATTAGACTAATTATTGATTGGTTCTCAAGAAAATTGGGTCGAAAGCCCGGAATAGATCCTCGATCGACACTCTTTCCTAGTTAGTAGAAAACAATCCAGCTGCCTTTTTGTCGCTTTTCAGTCGCTTCACTTTTTTCTCCTTATCTTGATATATTCATGATCACTAAGTTAATGCGGTGAGTCTTACCTTATCCGTGAAAATTACCGATGACCTCTTAAGTCTTTGGTGATAGATTCGAAATCAATTGGGCAATATCGGGCTGTATTAATATTGCGCAGAAAACAAAACTGACAGAGAGGGACCGAAATGTTAGGTGTTTTTTACCGCAGCGATACACGCATACCACTACTGGGTGAGGCAACGTCAACGGATACCAGCGACGATAAAAAATGGGAGATATTCAAGTCTGGTTTCGATAAGAGGGGCAGCTACACCACCTATCCTGCACCGGTGATGAGAGGTCTTGGGAAGGGCGTAGCGCCAGACTTAGACCCTGATTCAGGAGTGTGTTTCACTCGCCATTTCCAAGCCGCACCCATATTTCCTGTAGGTGATCTGGATTGTGATTCTTGGGTATATGTTTTGGAAGTGGATACCACGGGAATCTATAACACCCAGGGTAAGCAGTGGGACTATTTCACGGGTAAATCCACGGGTTCAACCTCAGCAAAAAAAGCGAACAAGATGCTTTGGCCCATGTTTGGTCAGGAGCGTGCCCTCGATAGTGTAGGTGCCGATAAGATCGTCGGTGCGGTGAAGGTTACGCGAAAATTCAATGGCGGTGACTTCATGAATGGCGGACTGTTTACCTGTGTGAAGTATGTGGCGAACCCCGGCTTCTCGGGCACAGAGAAAGTAGCATCAATGGCTGTTGATATGATTGGAAAACTGGTTTCCAGTGGTAAAGCGTTGCAAACACCTTCTTGTGCATCAGGGTTTGTTAAGAGCACGAAGACCTGAAGCAGGCAAATTAGCCTGCTATATCCTCACCTGCCACCATAACTAAGGAGCCTTTGGTTCCTTTAAGCCTTTTTTCTTTGAAAGGCCGATACTCATCGCTGTCGTAAAACTGCTGGGCGGCGGATTTAGATGGGAATTCAATTATTAGCATACTGTGCGGCTTGGCTTTTTCGCCCTCAACCACTTCAATATTACCTGTTCTTGCTAAATATCTTCCGCCAACGGATTCAACCATCGCCGTCACTTTTTGGCGATACTCAGGTATCCATGTTGGATCGATAATGTCTATATCGGCTACTGCGTAATATTTCATGAACACGTCTCCTATGAAGATGTTTGATTTCGAAATCATGACAATAGTGTTGTCATGATGGAATATTGACAATACTGTTGTCAAGTATTAGGTTTCGTGAACAAGCTGTTAAGAAAGAGAGAGTGCTTTCGTGTTATCCCCAGATCAAATGAAGGAGCTGGTTGTTCTGATAAATAAAATGCGTAATTTGCTACAACAGCGCGCCGTTGAATTAGGCACAATGAAAAAAGGAGGAGAAAGTTACTGGGGGCTACTTAGGTTAATACAGGATCAAGGGCCTTTGCCGATTCCTGAGTTGGCTCGTCTACGAGGCGTGAGCAGACAACGAATACAACGCCTAGTGGACGAGTACTTATCATTAGGGGATTTGAAGCTTCTCGAAAATCCAAGCCACAAACGCTCGAAGCTTGTGGCGTTAACGGATCAGGGTGTTAGAAATACTCAAGCCATGTCAAAGGCAATTGATGAAGGGTTACTGCGGATACAAAAGTCACTTTCGTCGGATGATCTGTCTATTACATTGAAAACGCTTAATACCATTAATTCTTTATTGGTAGAAACTTAATGTATTCGCCTCGCTCAAGTGCTATGTGTATTTGCCGGGCTAAAATGAATATGAAATGGGATCAGCCTAGTTTACCTGTCGATGCTCATTCTCCCAATAAGGTTTCCGTAATTCTGTTTTCAAAACTTTCCCTGCCCCCGATAGTGGCAAAGGTTCTGTTCTAAACGAAACGCTCTTTGGTAACTTATATCCAGCAATCTGATCACGGCAATGGGCTTTAATGGCTTCCTCAGTGGCTTCCATTCCCGGCTTTAAAATGACAATGGCATGAACCGCTTCACCCCATTGTTCAGAAGGAACTCCTATCACGGCAACATCTTGTACAGCGGGGTGTGTCATAACCGCATTTTCCACTTCGGTGGTATAAACGTTTTCACCGCCGGTAATCACCATGTCCTTGACTCGGTCCACAATAAACAGATGCCCGCTTTCACTGAAATAACCGGCGTCACCTGTGTACACCCAACCATCGCGTAGCGCTTTTTCAGTTTGCTCTGGTTTGTTCCAATATCCAATCATAGTTTGTGGTCCGCGCACGATCACTTCACCGGCTTCACCTAATTCGCAGTCGTTGCCGTCTTCTTGAACGCAACGAATATCGCTAATGCTGGAAGGC
>JBFKSL010000468.1:0-3900 GCA_041626995.1 Ketobacter sp.
ATGGTGTCAAACTGGATGAAGATCTGATCAAAGAAATCAAAACTGTGATTCGAACGAATACAACCCCAAGGCATGTTCCTGCCAAAGTGATACAAATCGACGATATTCCTCGTACCATAAGCGGTAAAATAGCGGAAGTCGCAGTTCGTAATGTGATTCACAGGGAAACCGTTAAGAACACCGACGCGTTGGCAAACCCGGAATCTTTGGCCTTATACGTTAATTTGCCCGAGTTGCAGGATTGAAAATGGTCGCTAATTAGGGTGTGATTGCTTTAACCTGCTAAATAAATAGGGAAGAGGTAAACAAACATGAGTCTATTTGGCCGTTTTCAATCAAAAAAGTTGGTATTGCCGGAGCCCTCTGAATCCCTACCCGGTAGAGATTCACCTCTTGTTATTAATAACCAACACTTTGTATTAAGCACGCCACTACTGCCGCCTTTTCCTGATGGATGCGAAATTGTCTATTTCGGCATGGGGTGTTTCTGGGGTGCAGAAAAGCTTTTCTGGCAAATTGATGGTGTATTTACCACCGCCGTTGGTTATGGTGCAGGTTACACCCCTAACCCTACCTATGAAGAAGTGTGTAGTGGAATGACCGGCCATAACGAATTGGTGTTGGTCGTTTACAACCCCAATGACGTGTCGTTTGAACAACTGTTAAAAATCTTTTGGGAAAGTCATAATCCCACAGAAGGAATGAAGCAGGGCAATGATGTGGGTACTCAATATCGATCTGGCATTTATACCACTACAGAGCAACAATTTAATCAGGCTCAAGACAGCAAAGCGCATTATGACCAGCAATTGTCTGGTCAGGGTGCCCCATATTCCACAACGGAAATTCAGCAACAGATTAGATTCTATTATGCTGAAGATTACCATCAACAATATTTGGCCAAAAACCCCGGTGGCTACTGCCCAAATCACACCTGTTTAGCCACTGGCTTGCCTAAATACTAACGAGCACCTGCGTTGCAATGATGCTGTAACCTTTTTGTTATAAAAATGCATTTTATAACTTATTAGGATGCGCATTCTTGACATTGATTCGACCAGACCGGGTACTTAAAGGGTTACCCGAACTTTATCAAATGGATCGTTGGCTTGAGCAATCCGATTTGCCTGCCAGAATCCATACCTTAAGCGCTGTTGAAACTGGCGGTGATTGCTTGCCTATATACAGTTTCGAGTTGGGAAATAGTAATCCTAAAGCGCCTACCATGATATTGGTAGGTGGTGTACATGGTGTAGAGCGTATTGGTACTCAGGTGGTTCTATCATTTATGCACACATTGTTTCAGCGTTTGGATTGGGATGAATCGCTGAATGCATTACTCAGCAACTTACGAATTATTTGTGTGCCTCTGTTGAACCCCGCTGGGATGTTAAAGCGAACACGTAGTAATGCCTGTGGTGTAGACTTAATGCGTAATGCGCCCATCGACGCAAAAGGGAAAGTACCTTTTCTGCTGGGTGGACATCGCTTTAGTAATCATCTTCCCTGGTATCGAGGCAAAGCTGATTCTCCCATGGAAATGGAGTCGTTAGCGCTTTGTAATTTAGTGGAAGAGTGTGTTAAAGAATCGGAGTTCGTAATTTCATTGGACTGTCACTCCGGCTTTGGGCATCAGGATCAGGTTTGGTTTCCCTATGCCTACACGGCTGATCCTTTTGATGATATTGGTGAAATGTTTGCACTGCGCTTATTATTTCGTCGTACACATCCCAATTACGGCTTTTACCTGATTGAGCCTCAATCCAGAAATTACACAACCCATGGTGACCTATGGGATTACATCTATCGAAATACGCTATCCAAGAGAAATGGAACCTATTTGCCGCTTACTTTGGAAATGGGTTCATGGCTATGGGTAAAGAAAAATCCAGCACAAATTTTTAATGCTCTAGGGGTGTTTAACCCGGTTTTGCCTCATCGGCAGGAAAGGGTGCTGCGTCGACACCAGTGTCTAATGGAGTTTCTTATGCGCGCAGTGGCTAATTATAAAAATTGGTTGCCTCGCCAATCGGATCGGAGAGATTGGATGCATCAAGCCATTGAGTATTGGTACTAACAGCATCCGTAATTTCTTTCTGTACGGATTTTACATATTGGTTGATGTTTTCTGTCCTCACAGGTCGAACAGGCAAAAACTCAACCGTGGCTTTGATATTGCGATAGCGTAATAAGTTCCATAAATGCGAGGTAAATTCATCATCGTCAATAAATGCAACTGGATTTTCATTATCACCCTCAATTCGATAATGAATAGCTAACGGGCACAGATCGATTGGTGTATGTTCCGCTGATCGAAATAGCTTCGGGTGGAATCGCCTTACTGATCTACCATCACTGGTGGTGCCTTCTGGAAAAAAAAGAACTGAGCGACCTTCATTAATATAATTCGCAATATCTTTAGCAACTTTATGAGTATCGCCTCTGCCTCTTTCAATAAACAACGTACCAGTGCCTTCAGCAAGTTTGCCAATCAAAGGCCAGTTTCGAACTTCTGCTTTTGATAAAAAATTCAGCTGTTGCAAACCACCAATCAACGGGATGTCGATCCAGGAAACATGATTGCTAACAAACAGCAATCCCTTTTCTTTTTCTCGATAGGGGAGAGTGCCTTTCACTTCCACTGTAATGCCCATCAATCGAGTGGTACGGTTAAGCCACCATTGCTTGGTGGCTTTAACCAGCTTGGTTTTGTTGTTCCACAATGAGCCTGTCACCACCAGCAACAAAACGCCGAGTAAAATATGATTCAATAATCTACAGGCATGCAGGCTTTGTATAATCATTATTTTCCTAATTAGGCTGCTTTTTTTGGTTTTAGAAAGTGCTTCGCGTATCGATCAGACACTTGATGGATGTCTAACAGCACAAAAAGATCCGCTACATTAAAGTCTGGGTCCCAGCAGGCTTCTCCGCAAATTCGAGCGCCCATACGGGTGTAGGCTTTTAATAAAGGGGGAAAACTTGCTTTCGTTTCCGGGCCTATTTTTTTTAAGCTTAAAGGCACTTTAGGTTTAACCGAATACTCATCATCTGCCATATGCTTTTCACGAATAACTGGCATCAGTGCTGAAAGGCTGGTTCCTCCATCGTCTAGAGAAATGCTAGCGCATCCAAACAAATAGCGATAATCATTTTCCTGCATGTATCTTGCTAACTGCGCCCATAGAACAGCGATGGTTGCGCCATTACGATAGTCTGGGTGAATGCAGGTACGGCCAATCTCAAGGAATCGACCTGGACGGTTAATGATGTTGCCAATATCAAACTCATGGCTTGAATAGTACTTACCAAAATGCGCCGCTAAATCACAAGTTAGTACGCGTGTATAACCGATAATCTCTAAGTTGTCTTGCGTACGTACTACCAGATGCAAACAATGGTTATCCAAATCATCAATATCAATAGGCTGTCCGTTCCACATCATGTTAACAGGAAGCCTCACGTTATATTCTTCGCAAAAAACCTCATAACGAAGGCGCTGAGCTTCGCGAATTTCCCTCTCTGAATTTATGAATTCCGCATAAATTCGGGGGCGATTCGAGAAGGTGGTTTGATGTTCTGGTGTTTTATGTGTCGTATTTTGAGTTCGAAGCATCATCATCTCCGCATTTATATGAAAGCTCGACGATGAATCTATTGAATGACTGTTTCTGAAAGGTTAAATAATTGTGAATAAATTACGACAAAGGCGGAAAGTTATGGTTATTGAAAAAGTTTGAAACAAAAGGGGCAATTTTAAAGGCCCCTTTTAAATTGATGCCGTTTTACTTACCTAGCATTTCCTTCTTAAGGCTTTTCTGTGCTGGCTTGTCACACAACCAGATGCCAAACAATGCTTTCTTAAAATTAAGGTCGCTAGCAATGGTTTGCGCCAGGGTG
>JBFKSL010000469.1:0-3879 GCA_041626995.1 Ketobacter sp.
ATAGTTAAATTATGGTGCCTAACATACTGAAATAGCACTACAATTGTTTTAGCCTTTCGATTAAAACGACCGTTTAAGGAAATGGGTAAAAGATGAAATTAACGCTTTCTGACTCTGATACACAAGCCATTCTATCTGCACTAGCGGATTCTAATAAAAAGCACAGCGATCTTTATCCTGGTGATTCTTCAGATCGCCAGCAGGTACACACAGTTTATGGCGGCGCCAATCTGTTTAAAGCGGGTGCAGCACAAAAACTGGGTAGCCTGGCTATTCGAGCGCTAGATACCTACGCTTCGGATTTCTGCGCATTGGCTAAAGTATTGGGCATGAGCGGAAGTGAATCCCTTCCTAGCACAGCGACAGAAGCTAAAGCGCTGGGTGAAGCCGTTGCAGCCAATCCAGAAGCCATGAAAGATAACCACCCCGCTGCCTGGTTGGCCTACACCGTTTACGACCGCATTTTGAAAAAACTGCAAAGTGAACCCATTGAAGATTCACGAATCGACTTTGAAGACGGCTATGGCAATCGTCCCGACGACGAAGAAGACGCTGATGCTGTACGTGCTGCGGAAGAAGTCGCTAAAGGCATGGAAGAAAAAACACTTCCTCCCTTTATTGGCATTCGCATTAAAACCTTCACAGAAGAATGTCGTGAGCGTTCTGTTCGCACCCTGGATCTATTCATAACCCGCTTGGCGGAACTGACTGGCGGCAAGCTTCCAGATAATTTTGTGATCACGTTGCCTAAGGTAACCCACCCTGAGCAAGTAACAGCCCTAGCCAACTTATTGGATTTATTGGAATCCAAGTGTGGTTATGAAGCAAACTCCATTAAATTGGAAATCATGATTGAAACCACCCAAGCCATCATCGATGCCGACGGTTCCAATCAAGTGCGCTTATTGGCAGCCGCTGCCCGTGGCCGTTGTCGTTCCGCCATCTTTGGTACATACGATTACACGGCTACCTGTAATATCACAGCAGCCCATCAAACCCATACCCACCCTGCTTCCGATTTTGCTCGTCACGTGTTGCAAGTATCGACTGCGGGTACTGGCCTTACCATCAGTGATGGCGCCACCACCGTAATGCCCATTGGCCCACACAAAGGTGATATGACCACACAGCAAATTCTTGAAAATAGCGCTGTTGTGCATTCAGCTTGGAAACTGCATTACGACAACATCCAGCATTCACTGCGCCATGCCTATTACCAAGGTTGGGATCTAAACCCCGCGCAGCTGCCCATTCGTTACGCCGCTGTTTATAGCTTCTTCTTGGAAGGCTTACCTGACGCCTCCAAACGCTTAGAAGCCTTTATCAACAAAGCTGCGCAAGCGACTTTAGTGGGTAACACATTTGATGATGCTGCCACCGGACAAGGCCTGTTGAACTTCTTCCTACGTGGTATCGCCTGTGGCGCTATTACCGAACAAGAAGCCATGGCTACCGGCATCACTATGGATGAATTGCGTTCACGCTCCTTTGTTCACATTGTATCCAACCGAGCTAACGCATAAGCCATATTCCAGGTGCAAACAGTGGCCTGCTAAAGTTAATAAAGGGGTCGAAATCGGCCCCTCTTTCTGTATTTAACATGTTGTATCCACAGCAAGGAGATCCCAATGTCTTCAGCCATTGAACAAGCACGCAGCCTGATTGATCAGGCCCAAACCACCTTGAATTCCGCCTTGAGCCATTTAAAAGCTCAAAGCCTGGATGGTGGCCGCGTCTCAGGCAGCAAACTGGATCAAAGCCAACTGGCTTGCTATGAAGTGGCCTATTGCGAAGCCGAAATAACCGCCGCAAAAGTAATGCTGGGATACAGCCAAGACGTCAGACAACAAAAAAATGCCGGCGAAGATCTTCGCATCGAAGAGCGACTGGCTCTGCAATATGCTGCCGAGGCATTACAAAACTGTCGCAACCGCTTTAACAGCCGCCGGGCCGATTTTGGCTTGACCCGGGATCAACTGGGGCAATCCGTTGATTCCGATGCCGCCGATGAATTCATCAATCAATTCCTTTCCACCGAAAGCATGGAAGCCATTGGTAAAGCCGTTTTATCTGACAATGGCTTCACCGGTGAATATATGCTGGACGAAGAAAAGGAAATGATGCGCGATCAGTTCCGCAACTTTGCCACCGACGTGGTAATGCCCAAAGCAGAACACATTCATACCAAAGACGCCGATATTCCAGATGAAATCTTAAAGCCATTGGTAGAACTGGGTTGCTTTGGTTTATCCATCCCAATGCAATACGGTGGTATTCAGCCCGACGATAAAGAAGATAACCTGGGCATGATCGTAGTAACAGAAGAACTTTCCCGCGGATCATTGGGGGCTGCTGGCAGCCTGATTACCCGCCCTGAAATTATGGCCCGCGCGTTATTAAAAGGTGGTACCGAAGAACAGAAACAAAACTGGCTGCCAAAACTGGCGCAAGCTGAGCCTTTAAATGCTGTTGCGGTAACGGAACCCAACTTTGGTTCTGATGTGGCTTCAATGAAGTTGAAAGCCACCCAAACCGAAGGTGGATGGATTTTAGATGGTGAAAAAACCTGGTGCACCTTTGCCGGTAAGGCTGGCGTACTTTTAACACTGGCCCGCACCAACCCAGATCCTAAGTCAGGCCACAAAGGTTTAACCATGTTCCTGGTGGAAAAACCTTCCTTCCCAGGTCATGAATTCAACCACACCCAAGAACAAGGCGGCACACTTACCGGCAAAGCCATTCCGACTATTGGCTATCGTGGTATGCACTCCTTCACTGTTTTCTTTGATAATTACTTTGTGCCTGATTCCCACGTATTAGGTGAAGCGGAAGGCATAGGCAATGGTTTCTATTACACCATGGCAGGTTTCTCTGGCGGGCGCATTCAAACCGCCGCCCGCGCCACCGGTGTCATGCAAGCCGCATTTGAACGCGCATTAGATTACGCCCAAGAGCGCGTTGTGTTTGGTAAACCCATTGCTGACTACCAGCTAACCTTGGTGAAAATTGCACGCATGGCAATGTTGCTAGCGGTATCACGCCAATTCACCTATCACGTTGCCCGTTTGATGGATGAAGGCAAAGGCCAAATGGAAGCCAGCTTGGTGAAACTCTATTCCTGCAAATCATCTGAGTGGTTATGCCGCGAAGCCATGCAGATTCATGGCGGTATGGGCTATGCGGAAGAATCCGCCGTAAGCCGTTACTTTATTGATAGCCGTGTACTTTCCATCTTTGAAGGTGCAGAAGAAACACTGGCATTAAAAGTAATTGCAAAAGCACTAGTAGATGCCGCTGCGTAAGGAGACCCACATGGCCATTCAATTTGATGCACAAACAGAGTTAGCGCCGGGACTGGAAGCAAATCTTTCCAACGTTCGTCATCCACACTACGGTCGTTACCTTGAAGAATATGTGCCCGGACAACTGTTCGTGCACCCTAGAGGTTTCAGCTTTACCCAAAGCAATATCGATTTCTTCTCACGTACTTACATGCAATGCAATCCATTGTACTTGGATCAGGAATACGCCAAGAGCCACGGCTTTAACAATACACCGGCTTCACCACAAATGGTATTTAATGTGGTTCTATCGCTGGGTGTGCAAAACGATTCCGAAAAAGTGATCGCCAATTTGGGTTACTACAACGCTCAATTTCTGTGCCCTGTACACCCTGGCGACACCGTTCGCGCCATGACCATGGTAGTTGATCGCAAAGAACGCGGTGAAGACAAACCCGGCATCGTTACCATCCGCACCTTGGGTATTAACCAAAAAGATCAGGTTGTATTGCAATACGAGCGCAAACTGATGGTGGCCTATCGTGGTGATCGCATGCCCACTACTCCGCTTTCCAACGATGCTCTGCTGGAATTTCCA
>JBFKSL010000470.1:0-3870 GCA_041626995.1 Ketobacter sp.
CGGAATGGCTGGCGTTGAAGGCATTAAGATGGCGTTAAAGAAAAAGTCCAAGACGCGAAAAATCATCGAACGCCTGGACACCATTCTGGAGATGCAGGGTGAAAATCCAAATCGAAATGACATTGGCCCAGTGGGTGTCTATCAGCGTAATACATTAACGTCTCGCGATGGCTACGAATCGCTAAAAAAATGGGAACAAAAAAATAATGTGCAGTGCCGCTTGGTGGTTTCAGTGGGTACCTATAATGCAGTGGGACGGTTTGTGGGTTATTCACGCTATAAAGGCGAGGAATGGATCGTCAGTGCTGTGTCGTTCACTGGCGCTGACAACATCAAGAATGTGCTAACGCAATTTGGCGTGAAAGATCGATTTATTATGACACAAGTGGTTCCACCATTAAGTGAAGATCTAGCGATTATTAAGCAAGCAAAAAGAGCACTTGGTAATGAATTCGGTTATGTAAGCTTGGAAGGCTACATTGTTGGAAAAATGTTTATCGCCATTCTGAACAATATTGAAGGTGAAATCAGTCGAGAAAATTTCGTCAGAGCAGCAAAGGGTAGCCAGTTTACGTTGGGCGGAATGGAATTAAGTTTTCGCCGTGGAAATCAAGGTTCGTCTTTGGTAACCACAACCTATTTTGATGGCAGCACCTATGTGGATATGGATGATGCATTGTGGCAATCGTTGCTATAAGCAAATGGAAATAATTAAGGAAATTTGAGGATTACACTATGTTAACGCAACGAATTCGTTCATTAAATATCGGTCGGCGATTGCTGATGCTGATTTTGGCTATGGCAACCACCATTGCCGTTATTGGTGTCGCATCCATGGTTGCGATGAATTCTGCATCGGGCACTGTTTCCACCCTACAAGGTCAGGTTAACCAAGGGGTGTTGCTCAACAATATTGCCCATGACGTGCGAAGCCAGTTTATTGATGTGGCTAATAATTTGTATCGCGGTACTGCGGTGTGGAAGCAGGCTAATCAGGAAATCAAGCAATCTAAGGCGGCCTTTGACAAAGACTGGAATGAATACTTAAACCAGTTAAGTTTGGAAGAGCGCGACACGATAGTTCGAGAATATGAAAAATCTATCACCATGCTAAATCAGGCATACAGAGATATGCTCGCATTAGGTGAGGAACAATCTCGTGGCCAGCTTGAACTGTTCATGCTGAATGATTTGGACTATTTGACAGCACCGTTTTTGCAGAATCTACAAAATCAAATCGCTAACCAGCGTCAGCAAGCAGAATCCTACTTTACCGTGTTTTCAAATCGAAACACCCTATTCTTAGTTAGCCTTCTTGTGTTGTTTCTGGCTGGTATCGGTGCTGCATTATTTCTAGGCTGGGGCATTCGTCGCTCTATTGTTGATCCAGTGGCGCAAGTAATGGAAACCGTAAAACAGATTAATGACGGGGATTACAACGCTCGTACTGAACTAAAAGGAACCGATGAAATTGCCGAACTGTCATCAGCATTGGATGCCATGCTCGATGCTCGTGTAACGGCATTGGTTGAAAAGGAACAGGAAAATGATCGTTTGAACGATTCCATCATTAGATTGCTGGAGGCAACTTCGCAGCTTGGTGATCGTGATCTAACGGTTACGGTACCTGTTAGTGAAGATGTAACTGGCCCCATTGCCGATTCCATGAATTTGGTAGCAACTGAAACGGCGCGTGTACTCATGGAAATTCGCCAAGTGGCAAACAGAGTGGAATCCAGTGCCCGTAACGTAAGGCAGCAAAGTGCCAGGGTATCCGAAGTGGCTGCTAATGAGCGTTTAATTATCGATAAAGCAACTGAGCGCTTGGAGCTAGCCAGTAAAACTATGTTAATGATCGCTAAGCTGTGTCAAACCAGTGACAACGTGGCCAAGCAAGCGTCTACCACTACAGAGCAAGCGTTTAGCGCAGTACAGTCCACCGTAATCGGTATGAATGAAATACGCGAAGCCATCAGCGAATCGGAAAAACGGATTAAACGCCTGGGTGAACGTTCGCAAGAAATCAGCGGTATCGTAGACATCATTAACAACATTGCAGAACGAACCCACGTATTGGCATTGAACGCCAGTATGCATGCTGCTGCAGCGGGTGAGGCTGGCCGTGGTTTTGCGGTGGTAGCGGATGAGGTACAGAGACTTGCGGAAAGCTCTCGCAGTGCAACATCACAAATCAGCTCCTTGGTAAAAAGCATTCAATCAGAAACTGGCGACGCCATCAATACCATGAACCGAACCATTAGTGAGGTGGTAGAAGGTTCTAAACGGGCTGAACAAGCGGGTGAGCAGATGCGGGTAACCCAAGACACTACATCAGAATTGGTAGCTTCGGTTGCCCAAATTTCTGATCGGGCCTTGAAGCAAGTGAAAGTGAATGAGGCACTACGTCAAATTGCATCGGAGATATCAACCAGCACGTTGACGACAGATGAAGAGCTGAGACGACAATCTGCTGATACAGAAAGTTTGGTGCAATTTGCTTCCGAGTTGTTGAGTTCAGTGCAAGTATTCAAGTTGCCTGGCCATGATCAGCCGGAAAACGAAATCTCTGCTGCATAATGAAAGGTAATACTGCGCCATGATGACTGCCGAACAGAGGGACGCATTTACTGAAATTCTGTGTGATGCTCGTGAAGAGTTCACACAGGCATTCAATAGTGAAAGCGATTGTACGGAAGCTTGTAGTGAACAGATTGAAAACCTATCTTTTGCTATAGAGTTTGCAGAGATAAAAGGCCTAGACGTTTTATGCTCACAATTTAGTAAAACCGTTACCGACTATACTGATAAAGAACAACTACAAGGCTTGATGCAGTGGACAAGTCAGGTTTTAGAGTTTATTCGTGATCCGAAGAATCCTGACTTGGCACAAAAACTGGTGCAATATTTGCCTGAAGAAATGCGGGAGCCCTGTTTGCAGCTATTGCAACCGGCGCAAGAGTTTGAATCTCCTCATTTGGTCGTCAATCAAGACGAAATAGCTAATCCAGAACCTGACCTTCAGTCAGCTTTGGTTGCAGAGTTAAAGCCGCTAAAGAAGAAACTGGATAAAATAATCGATGAGGTTTTTGGTGCTACCTATGCAAGTGCATTAGAAGTACTCAAAGAGCGCTATATTGAAAGCGTGAATTGCTTGTTAGAAACAGCTCAGGTTTTGCAGTTGAATGGACTGGCCAAGTTGTGTGTTCATGTCATAAATAACATGGAAAAAGTGAATTTTATATGGATACGAAGCAACCGTAGCCAAGGCTACTTGGTTTTTCAGCAGTGGCCTGGTTTGGTGCTGACGTACCTTCAAGATTCTACCAATGACGAAAATTGTTTGGCTCTAATCAATCATTTTGAATTGCAGGGTTGGCCTCAGCCTCTTGATGAGTCCGGCGCCCGTGAATTATTAGAATTGTTGCTCGCGAATGGTAATGTAGACGCGCAAATGTTTTCTGCAAGCGCGCCTTTGTCGGTTAAAGCAGAAGATATGCAGTTTCCACTGATTGAAACGCTTAATATCGAGCTGTTTGAAGCATTTCTACATGATACACCCAATCAAGCATCCGAGTTGTCTGCCTGCATTGCTGCGTTAAGTCGTGATCAGCAGGATCTTCCACTAATACAGCAGGCGCAAAGAATTACCCATACCATTAAGGGTGCTGCCAATGTTACGGGTTTATTTGCCATAGCCAATTTCGCTCATGTATTAGAAGATATTTTCGAGCAGCTATGTAAACCGCCTTATTTTCTTAGTGCAGAGTTGTTAGTGCTATTGCAAAGCAGTTCCGATTGTATGGAAGCCATGGTGGATCATTTACAGGGCAATGATGAGCTGCCTGAAGATCGATTGGAGCTTTATGAAAA
>JBFKSL010000471.1:0-3856 GCA_041626995.1 Ketobacter sp.
GCATTCACCGCAATTTTAAATTTACGGGGCAGATAAGCGAATTCAGGATGGAAGGTGCTCCACTGACGGATGATCTCGCAATAAGGGCGAGGATCTTCAATTTCATCGGTGGCAACACCGGCAAATTGATCTGTGGTTACGTTACGAATGCAGTTACCACTGGTTTGAATGGCGTGCATTTGCACTGAGGCCAGCATTTCCAGAATGTCTGGCACCTGCTCAAGAGCTGGCCAGTTAAACTGAACGTTTTGACGGGTACTGAAATGGGCGTAGCCTTTATCGTACTCTTTTGATATCTGCGCCAACATGCGAACTTGGCCAGTATTTAACGTTCCATAGGGAACCGCAACTCGCAGCATGGGAGCATGGCGCTGTATGTACAGGCCATTTTGCAAGCGAAGGGCTAGGAATTCATCTTCAGTTAGCTGCCCGTTTAAAAAACGTTCAGTTTGATTTCGGTATTGCGCTACGCGCTCAGTCAACAATTGTTGATCGTAATCGGTATATACGTACATTCTCAGACTCGTTCACCCACTACAACCATATGAAATACATGGCTTTTGTGGCTACAACATGGTTTGGATGGTATTTCGAGGCGTGAAGGTTACCAGCAAGCCTTTATTCATAAAAGGAATATTTTGACATATGAATATAGCTATTTATGAATAACGGGTGTTATTGACCTGCTGATTCAAGCACTTGATTCACTATGATGGCCATGGTGATCATAATGGCCACCACCGCCACGATGCCCATAGTAATGAATTGTGAGGCATCCCCTTTCTTAAAGTCTTTTTGACGGTTTTGGTCGCTCTGTATGCCAAATATCGCAGCAACAACGCTTTGCAAAACACCTAAAAACCCCCGACCTTGATCTTGTTGAGGGTTTTGCTGTGGATTCTGCGGTTTGTGTTGTTCGCTTTGGGTCATAGGGGTGCTCAACTATCTGTATGAAATGATTAGATTTCTATGCTGGCCCAACTACGCTTTCGCCATAGGTTGCCCATTATAATGGCTTGCATAAGTCTTTGAAGCAACTGGAATAGCCAAATGCCGATCAACCCATAACCAAGCACCGGGCCGATGATGTAGGCACAGGGAATAAAAAAGCCCCATTGGAGGAGAATGCTGACTTTCATTACTGTTTTGCTGGCGCCAGCTCCTAGAAGGGCTTGAGAGAGAATGATGCCAACGGCATCCAGGCCAATAAATACGGCAGTGATTTGAAGCGGAACTCTACCGACATTAATTAGTTCAGGCTCCTGTACGAACAGGCCTAAGACAAAATCTGGAAATAGGAATAGAGGAAACCCTACCAACCACAGAAAGGACATGCCCAGTAAAGATATGTTGGCCCCCCATAAAAAGGCGTCTTCTGCATTTCGTCGGCCTAAAGACTGACTGACTAACGATGTGGACGCCATGCCCAAACCCATAGGCGGTAAAATAAGAAATAGAATAATCGTGATAAGCACATGTCCTATGGCCAGTTCGTTGGTACCTACTTGGCCCAGAATCCAAAACAGGGCAGTGATGCCGCTGGCGAAAAAGACTTGTTGTATAGAGTTGGGCAGGGCCAGTTTTAATGTGGTCTGAATGAGTTGCAGGTCGGGCAAGCTAATCAGAAAGCCATGGTGTCTGGAAAGCAACCAACATTGGACAAAGTACAGGATTGTCGCGATATAAAGGGAAAGGGTGGTGCCCAACCCTGCCCCATACACGCCCAGTTCCGGAAGGCCAAATTTACCGAAGATTAACCCGTAACTTAGTAGCACATTGCAAATATGCATAGTGATTAATGTTCGCATATACACCTTGGAACGATTGACCCCATTCCAATAGCCGCGAAAGCAAAAATTCATTCCTACAGCAAAGATTCCTGCTACTCGAACTGCGAAATAGTCGGATGCTAATATGGAAACAGTTTCATCTGGCAGCAGGGCATGCATGATGGGAGAAGCGCCAAAATAAAATACTGAAAAGAGAGGCGCAGACATGATTAACGCAATGACTAAGCCTGCATTAAGCGGCAAAGCCATAACCTGCTGGTTATCTTCACCTTTGCGGCGGGCTACCATGGCCTGTACGCCTGCACCTAATCCCATTACCGCAGCGGCAGCAAGGAAGTTCGCATTACTGGCCATGCCTACAGCGGCCAATGCTGCACTGCCCAGGTGGCCGACCATCCAGATATCAACCAAATTCAGAACGCTTTGAGAAATCATCCCTGCCATTATCGGCAGGGCAATGTGTATGATTTGGTTAAATCGATCTTGAGATGGCCAGTAGGCTTTCATTAGCTGGGATCGTAAGCCAGGTTCGGGCTAAGCCAGCGTTCTGCTTCTTCCAGGCTCATGCCTTTGCGTTGCGCATAGTTTTCCACTTGGTCCTTTTGTATTTTGCCAATGGCGAAATAACGCGAATCAGGGTGAGAAAAATACCATCCGGAAACTGCCGCAGTGGGGAACATGGCATAGTGCTCAGTAAGTTTTACACCGGTGGCGGCTTCTGCATCCAAAAGTTCGAACAGCGTGCCTTTCTCTGTGTGATCTGGGCAAGCTGGATAGCCAGGAGCAGGGCGGATGCCAGCGTATTTTTCCTTGATCAGTTCCTCATTGCTAAGAGATTCATCGGAAGAATAGCCCCAGAATTCCTTGCGGACGCGTTCATGCATACGTTCCGCGAAGGCTTCAGCTAATCGATCCGCTATTACCTTAAGCAAGATGGCGTTGTAATCATCATTATTGGCTTCGAACTCCGCTACTTTGTCATCCATCCCAATACCTGCAGTTACCACAAAGCCACCCACATAATCTTGTTGTGAGTTTTCTGGTGCTACATAATCAGCCAGGCAATAGTTAGGCTGGTCATTGGCTTTATCTGTTTGTTGTCGTAGGTGGTGGAGTAATGCCAGTTGTTCGCCATCATTATTGTTCAACTGAATATCATCACTACCGGAGCGGTGTGCTGGCCAAAAACCAATGACAGCACGTGCGGTTAACCATTTCTCTTCAATAATGGTTTTCAGCATTGCTTGAGCATCGTTAAACAGTTGCGTAGCTTGTTCGCCCACAACGTCGTCTTTCAATATTTTTGGATATTTTCCTGCCAGCTCCCAAGCGATGAAGAAGGGTGTCCAATCAATGCGATCAACCAGTTCTTCGATGGGATAATTATCGAATACTTTAGTGCCAGTAAACTGTGGTGTTGGCGGTGTGTAGTCTTGCCAGTCCTGTTGAAAGGCATTTTCTACCGCTGTGTTGTAGGGTAGCGTTTTGGTTCGGTTGCCACGGTTGGCATTACGCACGCGAATTTTTTCATATTCATCGTTTAGCTTAGCCTGCAGCGTTTTTCTTTGCTCCGGATTCAACAGGTTGGATGCAATATTTACGCTACGAGAAGCATCTGCCACATAAACGACAGCCGCTTTTTCGCGCTGCGGTTCAATTTTAACGGCTGTGTGTGCTTTTGATGTGGTGGCGCCGCCGATCATCAACGGAATATCTATGTCCAAACGCTCCATTTCTTTGGCGACGTGAACCATTTCGTCCAATGAGGGTGTGATCAAACCGCTGAGCCCAATGATATTTACGTTGTGTTCTTTTGCTTTTGCCAGGATTTGATCGCAGGGAACCATTACGCCCAAGTCGATTACTTCAAAGTTGTTACACTGCAGCACAACGCCCACAATGTTTTTTCCAATATCGTGCACATCGCCCTTAACCGTAGCCATTAGGATTTTGCCCTTGGCTTGGGAGTTGGCATCCTTTTCATCTTCAATAAAAGGTATCAAGTGAGCAACGGACTGCTTCATCACTCGTGCACTTTTTACCACTTGTGGTAAAAACATTTTGCC
>JBFKSL010000472.1:0-3849 GCA_041626995.1 Ketobacter sp.
CAAGCCATCAATATGAAAATGTTCCAGCCAAAAGTAAGCGCTGGAATACAAGAAGTTCCGCACTTCATTACGACCATAATTAAAAATCAGCGTACCCCAATCTTTATGCTCTCCTCGCTGAGGGTCTTCATGCTCATAAAGACAAGTACCATCAAAGCGAGCCAGTCCATGGGCATCTTTTGGAAAATGAGCAGGCACCCAATCTAGCAATACGCCAATACCATGACGGTGGCAATAATCTATAAAGTATTTGAAATCGTTGATATCTCCGAAACGACTGGTCGGCGCAAAATAACCAGTAACCTGATACCCCCACGAGCCATCGTATGGAAATTCTGTTACCGGTAATAATTCAATGTGTGTAAATCCCAATTCTTTAACATAAGAAACCAGCTGATGGGCTAAATCGCGATAACTTAAATAATCACCCTGTTCATTTCGCTTCCACGACCCAAGATGAACTTCATAAATTGAAGTAGGCTCATGCAACCAATCTGCACGAGCACGCTTTTGCATCCACAAATCGTCTTGCCAGTTGAACTCTTCAATATAGTGAAATTCACTGGCAGTATTGGGCCTAAGTTCAAAGTAGCGGCCATAGGGATCGGACTTTATTTGTATTTCACCCGTATCACGGTTTCGAATCTCAAATTTATATAATTCACCACTGGGAAAACCCGGTATAAACAATTCCCAAACACCGCTACTGCCTCGACTGCGCATAGCGTGAACGCGACCATCCCAATGATTCAAATTACATACCACACTGACGCGTTCTGCATTGGGTGCCCAAACTGAAAACAACACCCCATCAACATCATCACAACACCAAGGCTGGGCGCCCAGCACATTATGAGCAGTGAAGCACTCTTGCGCATGAAACTGGTGCAACCAAGCCTCATCCAGTTGCGGCAGAAAGGTGTAGGGGTCAACAAACTCTTGTTCTTTTTGGCCAGCCTTTTCAATTAATGTTGGATGGCGCTGCCAACGCAACTCATTGAACTCCACTTCAAAAAAGCCAGTGCCGGGAATTTGCTCCATAGCAATTTTATGATCCCCATCCAGCACCCAAACTTGATCTGCAAATGGCCTGTACACCCTCATATTAAGGTTTTTCTTGCCCCTCAAAATTCCAAGCACAGTGAATGGGTCATGATGGCGAGCCGATAATATCTTCTCCAGACCGACTCCAACACCCATGCTTTGTTTCTTGGAAATATTGTTAGAACTCATATGGTTACAAACGCTTTTAAGTAGTGGTTAAGTTCACATAAGGTGTATGAGGAATGCTCTTTTCCAGAATGCCAGAACCATTCAGGTGCCTCTACCTTCTAAGATTAAGATTCATTATCAACTCGCCAGGCAACATACCCAATTTAATTTTTTATGACAGAAATCATTTTTGACTTATATCAAATCCAGTAGATAATTGGTAATGTTAACTTAATAAGTAAGCACAACTCTTCTTTAGTCTTTCCTTTATTTCGTAGTACTGGCTTTTGACTTGGATCGAATAATGCATGATTTGTGTCGTATAGGTGTCACACAGCCATGCGATATTAATGATGGGGCTCTGCGAAAAATTCTTCTAAGGGCTTTTGGTTAATACTCGTCTAAACCAGACGATCCAAAATATAGGTACACAATGCTCAGCGCAATGGATTCAAATTTCAGTTACCTAAAAAACACCTTGGCTCTTATTCTGGCTGGCGGGAGCGGCACTCGCTTACAATCTCTTACTCGCTGGCACTCAAAACCCGCTGTTCCATTTGGCGGAAAATTTCGCACCATCGACTTTCCTTTATCTAATTGCATTAATTCGGGTATTCGCCGAATCAGTATCTTGACCCAGTACAAATCTCATTCTTTAAACACGCATATTCAAAAAGGCTGGAATTTCCTGCGCCCCGAACTAGGTGAATTCGTTGAATTACTACCGGCTCAGCAGCGGGTGAAAGATTCTTGGTATCTGGGTACAGCCGATGCGGTTTATCAAAACCTTGATATCATTGATACATTAAGCCCGGAATACGTATTGATTCTGGCTGGCGACCATATCTACAAAATGAATTATGCCCTAATGATCGAAAACCATATTAGAAGTGGCGCAGATGTCACCGTTGGCTGTTTAGAGGTACCCAGCAACGACGCGAAAGAATTTGGAGTAATGACGGTAAACGAGCAAAACCAAATCACTCAGTTTGTAGAAAAACCTATGAATCCTGAATCGGTTCCTGGAAAACCGGGCATAAGCTTGGCGTCCATGGGCATTTACGTTTTCTCCCGGCGCTTTTTAGATGAAATCTTAAAGCTGGATGCGGATCTTGAAAACAGCGATCACGACTTTGGCAAAAACATCATTCCCATGGCCGTTAATAATTATCATGTTGCGGCCTATCCTTTCAGCGATGAAAACACTGGCAACACTGCCTATTGGCGTGATGTAGGAACAATAGACAGTTATTTTGAAGCGAACATGGAATTGCTTTCTGTTACTCCACAACTCAACCTGTACGATAAAACCTGGCCCATCTGGACCTACCAGGAACAACTCCCCCCCGCCAAGTTCGTATTTGATGACGACAATCGCAGGGGCATGGCAGTCGACTCATTGGTATCAGGAGGCTGTATCGTTTCGGGTAGTTACGTACAGCGTTGCTTGCTCTCCAACAATGTTAGAATCCACAGTTATTCCGAAATCATTGACGCGGTTATTCTTCCCAATGTAGAAATTGGTCGGAATTGCAAATTGAAAAATGTGATTATTGATCGCAACTGCCGCATTCCTACCGGCACAAGCATCGGATATAACCTTGAAGAAGACGCTAAACAGTATTACGTTTCTCCTAAAGGCATCGTACTTGTGTCTCCAGAAATGTTAGGGCAATCACTATCCAATGTCGCATGATAAAAAATCCGATCATCCTGTAAATGTGGTGCTGTGTTGGCACATGCACCAACCCCAATACCAAGATCAGTTTACCCGCACCTTCCATTTGCCTTGGACCTATCTTCATGCCATAAAAGACTATGCTGATATGGCGGCAGTAGTAGAACAGGTGCCACAGGCTCGTGTGGTGGTAAACTTTACCCCTGTTCTACTTGACCAGCTGGATGACTACATTCAACAATTCGAGCGCTATTTCCAAAATGGAGAACGTTTCAACGATTGGTTGTTGTCAGCGGTGGCTGCCCCCACTATCGGCCCTACCGAGTCTTTACGTCATAGCATCGTTAAGCAATGTGTTCGTGCTAATGAAAATCGCTTGATAAACCGATTTCAACCGTACAAAGACTTGGTACAACTGGCCAAACAGGCATTGCAGAATACTCATTACCTACAATATTTTGATGAACAGTACTTTTTTGATTTGCTGGTATGGTATCACTTGGTATGGATGGGCGAGACAGTTCGCAAAGACAATCAAACCATCAAACGCTTAATGCGAAAGGCAAGTGGTTTCACCTTTAGTGATCGCAAGGAATTGTTAGGTGAAATTGATGGACTCATTCGCAGCGTCGTGCCCCGTTACCGCCATTTGGCCGAAAGCGGCCAAGTAGAACTCAGCGTTACACCCGACAAACACCCTATTCTTCCTTTATTATTGGATTTTAATTGCGCTTTGGATGCTATGCCCTCTGCTCCATTACCGCAATGGGATCACTACCCCAACGGCAAAGAAAGAGCACTCGACCATTTGGAAAAAGGGCTACAATGTTTTGAAAAACATTTTGGCTTTCGCCCGGTTGGATGCTGGCCATCGGAAGGTGCTCTAAGCAAGGAAACTCAAGACTTATTGGATGAAACTCACTTTCAGTGGACGGCTAGCGGTGGTGGCGTATTGGGTA
>JBFKSL010000473.1:0-3838 GCA_041626995.1 Ketobacter sp.
TCACCAAACACATGCAGGGTTGGGCATTGAATCGCTTTCAACGCTTCACGCAGATCCACATTTTGTAGAATCTCCAAACCACAACGTAACGCTTTTGGTGCGGGCAAACCATGAAAGTGCACCAGCTCTTTTAGTTGGCGAATATCGTCTTTAATGCGATCACTGCCTTTGCATTGCAGCGACAAAAAGCGAATCAGGGTGCCTTCCGCGTCTTCCTGCAACATCTGCATAAAAGCCTGCAATACATCTTGTGCCATAGCCAAAGGCCAACTTTCGTCGGCAACAAACTTTGGTGTAGAGCAAACGGTGACTAGAGCTTGGACACGCTCGGGGTATTTCGCAGCCACTTGCGTAGCCACCATTCCGCCTAACGACCAACCTATCCATACCGCTTTCTGTGGCGCAACCTTGAGAACATTCTCCACCAAATAATCCAAGTTATAATCACCCCCTGGAATGGGGCTACGGCCCAAACCAGGCAAATCCACAACGGTTACCTGAAACGTTTCTAGCAGGCCCGGCATAATGGTATCCCACACCGCACTATGCATACCCCAACCATGAATTAAAATCAGTTCATTGGGCTGTTCAGAATTACCTGTGCAACGGTAGGTGTCGTAATACAAAGTTAACGCCATGAGATTGTTACTTCCTAATCTATAGGGTGTTCGCGCAAAACATCATGCAGTGCTTGCAGCAGTTGATCAATTTGCGCTTGAGTGTGGGCAGCGCTTAACGTGATGCGCAACCGGGCCGTGTTTGGCGGCACGGTGGGAGGTCGAATGGCTCCCACTAAAATACCTTTCGCTTGCAACGCGTCACTGATATTTAATGCCTGTTGTGAATCGCCAACCAATAAAGGCTGGATAGCCGTAGAGGATTGCAGCAAAGGTAGGTTTAAATGCTGTGCTTGCTCGCGAAAGTAACCAATTAACTGATGCAAACACTCTACTCGCTCTGGTTCCTGCTGCAATAAATCCAAGCTGCTAAGGGTTGCGGCGGCAACAGACGGTGGCATGGCTGTGGTGTATATATAAGGCCGTGCAAATTGGATTAAAAATTCAATTAGCTCTTCTTCCCCAGCAACAAAAGCACCAAAGGTTCCCAGCGCCTTACCCAGAGTGGCCATATAAACCGGCAATTGCTCGCTGGTTAAATCCATTTCTGCAATGGCACCTCGGCCTTTTCCTAACACGCCAATACCGTGAGCGTCATCCACCATTAACCAGGCATTATGTTGCAGGCAGGCATTGGCAAGCTGCTCTAACGGCGCCACGTCACCATCCATGCTGAATATCGAATCGGTTACTACGAGCTTATTACCAGTGGCTGCTTGCAAGCGTTGTTGCAAATGATCCTCATCGTTATGTTGGTAACGAAAGAGTTTAGCGGCACTCAATTGAGCACCATCCAATAAAGACGCATGGTTAAGCTTGTCTTCGATGATGCTATCACCGCGCTGCAACAATGCGGCAATGGTACCTAAGTTGGCCATATAGCCCGTGGAAAATAATAATGCACGTGGCCGTCCAACCCACTCAGCTAAACGCTCTTCCAGTTGATGATGTATTTGGCTGTGACCAATCACCAGATGTGAAGCACCGCTTCCCACGCCATACTGGGAAGCGGCTTGTTGCATACTTTCCACAAGTTTTGGATGACTGGCCAAACCCAGATAATCATTACTGCAAAAATTCAGTAACGATTTACCCCGGCATTGAATCCTGGTGGTTTGAGCAGATTCCAGAATGCGCCGTTGCCGATACAGGTGTTGATCGCGCTTTGCCTGCAAGCGCTGGGCAATCTGGAATGGGTCTGACATGATTAAGCCAGTTTCGGGCAGTCTTTATGGGGCTTGGCGTCAGCAGTGCCAGAAGCGGCGGCATCCACAAACATATGCGCATTTTTCTGGTGATCCACCGCATCCAAAATCGCGGTTTCACTGGCTTCGTCACTGGCACCTTGGATTTCCAACGGTTTGATGCCCAACTTGTTAAACAGTTTCATATCGGAAGAAGCTTCTGGGTTGCTGGTGGTCAGCAATCTCTCACCGTAAAAAATGGAATTGGCGCCCGCCAAAAAGCACATGGCCTGCATTTGCTCGTTCATGGCTTCACGGCCAGCAGACAGACGCACAGAAGATTTCGGCATCACGATGCGAGCAACGGCTATGGTGCGGATAAAATCGAAGGGCTCCAGCTCTTCCACATCTTCCAATGGCGTGCCTTCTATTTTTACCAACATATTAATGGGCACACTCTCCGGATGCTGAGGCAAATTAGCCAGCTGCACCAATAAACCGGCACGGTCTTTTGCGCTTTCGCCCATACCAAGAATGCCACCACAGCAAACTTTCATACCGGCATCGCGCACGTTTTCCAAGGTGTCCAACCGATCTTGATAAGTACGAGTGGTGATGATGGAGTTGTAGTGCTCTGGGGAAGTATCCAGGTTGTGGTTATAGTAATCCAAACCAGCATCTGACAAACGTTGGGCTTGATCCTTATCCAGCATCCCTAGAGTCATGCAGGTTTCCATGCCCAGGGATTTTACCTGTTTAACCATGTCCAGCACGTAGGGC
This sequence comes from Ketobacter sp., assembly GCA_041626995.1. GTDB lineage: Bacteria > Pseudomonadota > Gammaproteobacteria > Pseudomonadales > Ketobacteraceae > Ketobacter. The sequence continues at coordinate 2,582 of JBFKSL010000473.1, forward strand.
ATGTCTTTTTCCCGTGGAGAACGCCAAGCGGCCCCCATACAGAAACGGCTGGCACCAGAGGCTTTCGCTTCTTTGGCCTGCTCCACCACCCGGACGATTTCCATCAGTTTTTCTTTTTCCAGGCCAGTGTTGTAGTGACCGCTTTGCGAGCAGTATTTGCAATCTTCTGGGCAAGCACCAGTTTTGATGCTGAGCAGAGTGCTGATCTGAACGGCATTAGGATCGTGATACTGACGATGAACCGTTTGAGCACGAAACAGTAAGTCATTGAAAGGCAGATCAAAAAGTGCCTGAATTTCTTTTACTGTCCAATCGTGGCGAACGTCTTCCACTGGATTATGTTGTGCCGTCATCCCAACCCTCTCGCAAATTTTTGTCTTATAAATGTCTAGATATCGAGCATCTTAGCGAGAGGGCAAGCTTTGTCAACTGCAAGATTTTAGCAAAAGTTTACAAAAGATCATATTTTCACCTAATTATATTTTTTAGCCATGTTTCATTGCCTGCTGTGTCATAACTACTGTTCGCCATTAAAAGACCTATGCCAGCCCTGCTATCGCAACCTGCCCTGGAATCAGCAGTGTTGCAGTCGTTGCAGCGAACCCCGCAGCCCACAGGTCAGTCTCGACGAAGACGGGATCTGCCAACGTTGCTATCAATTCGAGCCCTACTTTGACCAGTGCATTGCACCGTTTCGCTATGAGTTTCCTTTGGACCAATTGCTGCTGCGTGGCAAAAGCGGAAACAGCCCGGAACACCTCAGGCCGCTAACCCGCTGGTTGGCAGAACAGTTAAGGCACTCAGCATTTCGACGGCCAGACCTTCTAGTACCTGTACCGCTTCACCCCAGCAAACAGCGCCACAGAGGCTACAACCAAGCAGGGGTGATTGCCCATCAGCTTGGCAGAAAGCTTTCCATTCCCGTAAGCCATCAATTAATCCATAAAACGAAAGAGCTTGCTCAGCAGAAAAGCCTGTCGAAATCCGAACGGGAACAGAATTTACGTCGCAGTTTTCGTATTGATCAACATGCATTAACACACCTAAAGAAACCAGCGCATCATATTGCTCTCATCGACGATATCGTTACTACGGGCAGTACGGTCAACCAACTGGCCAAACAACTCAGCACCTGTGGCATTGAACATATCGACGTGTGGGCCATTGCCAGGACACCATTGAAACAATGAGGAATCACCCTCTTCTGTGATAGCATGCCCGCTCATAGCAACAGCAGGCCGCATCATGACTACGCAA
>JBFKSL010000474.1:0-3811 GCA_041626995.1 Ketobacter sp.
GTAGGCTTTTCTGTTTGGGTTGGTGGAGGCTTAGGCCGTACCCCCATTGTGGCAGAGAACATCGTAGAATTTCTGCCTAAAAAGTACCTACTTTCCTATTTAGAGGCGATCTTGCGTGTTTATAACCGCTATGGACGCCGTGACAACAAATACAAAGCTCGTATTAAGATTTTGGTGAAAGCCCTAGGTATTGATGGTTTCCGTGAAAAAGTAGAAGCCGAATGGCAACATCTCAAAGACACTGAGATGGATTTACCCGAAGCCGAAGTAGAACGCATGAAAGGCTTTTTCACTGGGCCCGAGTATATGCAGCTGGATGACAACCCCGCTCAGCTACAGCAACAACGCAGTGAAAACCCAGGGTTTGATGCGTGGATAAAACGTAATTGCACAGCCCACAAAAAGCCTGGCTATATGGCAGTAACTCTCTCTTTGAAAGCCACTGCAGTAACCCCGGGTGATGTAAGCACAGAAGACCTTAACGCCATTGCCGATTTGGCTGACAAATACAGCTTTGGTGAGTTGCGCAGTACCCACCGTCAGAATGTGGTGCTGGCCGACGTGCAGCAAGACCAGCTATTCGAATTATGGAATGAGCTAAAACAATTGGGCTTTGCCACCGCAAACATCAACTGCCTAACTGATGTGATTTGCTGCCCTGGTGGAGACTACTGCTCTCTGGCTAACGCCAAGTCCATTCCCATTGCAGAACAAATTCAGCGTCGCTTTGAAGACTACGATTACCTCTATGACCTAGGCGAAATCGAACTGAACATTTCAGGTTGTATGAATGCCTGTGGCCACCACCATATTGGCAGCATCGGCATATTGGGTGTCGACAAAAAAGGCGACGAATTTTATCAAGTTTCACTAGGTGGAAACTCTGGTTCGAATGCTGCTGTTGGAAAAATCGTTGGTCCGTCCTTTAACGAACACGAAATAGCTGATGTGATTTCCAAAATCATCAATGTGTATGTTGAGCAACGTTTCGAAGGTGAATCCTTCTTATCTACCTACGAACGAATTGGTATGAAACCCTTTAAGGAGCGAGTCTATGCCGCGTAATATCATCAAAGACAAAGCTATTATTGAAGATTCATACACTTTGGTAGAATCTGCCGATGCCCTACCCACCAGCGGTGATTTGTTGATTGAATTTGCCATCTGGCAAGAAGTAAAGCCAAAACTTGGCAATCATGACGGCAAAATCGGCGTTAAACTTTTGGGTGAAACCGAACCCGAAGAGATCGCAGAAGACCTGACCAACCTTGACTTGGTAGCCATTGAATTTCCTGCTTTTAAAGATGGACGAGGTTATTCTTTAGCGCGCATCCTGCGTGAACGATTTGGCTTTAAAGGCGAACTACGAGCCACCGGTGATGTCCTACGTGATCAAATGTTCTATTTAATGCGCTGCGGTTTTAACAGCTTTTCCACGCGAGAAGATCGCTGTATTGAAGAAGCATTGGCTGGGCTGGAAGACTTCAGTGTAACCTATCAAGCCGATGCCAATGAAAAGAACCCAATTTATCAACGACGGGCATAAGGTACATTAACCAATGCATGAGCAGGTAAAGGATTATTACGGTAAAACCTTACAGAGTTCTAGCGATCTTCAAACCAATGCCTGCTGCACAGATGATGGTTTACCTGCTCACTTAAAGCCTATTCTATCCAAGATTCATGATGAAGTGATGACGCGCTATTATGGTTGCGGCCTGATTGCGCCCGATGTGCTTCAAGGTATGAACATTTTGGATTTGGGTAGTGGCTCTGGCCGTGATTGCTATGCTCTATCCGCCCTGGTTGGTGAAGGCGGTTCTGTCGTCGGCGTGGACATGACAGATGAGCAACTGGATGTGGCCAATGCCCACCTGGATTTCCATGCCGATGCCTTTGGGTACGCCAAACCCAACGTCCGATTCCTGAAAGGCTATATCGAAAAATTAGACCAGCTGGATTTAGCTGATAACAGCTTTGATATTATCGTTTCCAACTGCGTTATCAACCTTTCCCCCGATAAAGAAGCGGTGCTAAAGCAAGCCCACCGCCTATTAAAGCCGGGCGGTGAAATGTACTTTTCCGATGTGTATTCTTCGCGCCGAATTGATCCCGACCTGGTAAATGACCCGCTGCTTTACGGGGAATGCTTGAGCGGCGCTTTGTATTGGAATGATTTCGTTAATTTGGCTAAGTCATGCGGCTTTAATGATCCACGATTGGTCTCCGACAGACCACTTACCATCGACAACCCCGCCATTGAAGAAAAAATTGGCCATATTGATTTCTTTAGCGCCACTTATCGACTGTTTAGAATCGATGATCTTGAGCCTGCTTGTGAAGACTATGGCCAGGCGGTTGTCTACAAAGGCACCATCCCCCACCAACCCAAACAGTTTCTATTGGACAAACACCACCTGATCGAGACAGGCAAAATGTTCCCGGTGTGTGGCAACACCTACCGGATGTTAAAAGAATCCCGTTTTGCTGACCATTTCGAGTTTTACGGTACCTGGGACAAGCATTTTGGAATATTTGAAGGATGCGGAACCAGCTTGCCTTTCGATGCAGCATCCACTTCAAACGATTCCAGCTCAGGCGGTTGTTGCTAAACACCATTTTTCCGAACCGTTTGTGAACGAATTTTGCTAAGATAATCAAAACGGCTTGGGAAAGTAGTTCATGGAATCCGAATCCATTGTCTTTTCGATCTTCCTTATATTTAGCGGCGCCGCTGTGGTGTCGTCCTTCGCTTTATTCACACGCCAACCGCTGATAGTAGGCTACATCATCGTTGGCGGCTTGTTTGGCCCCTACGGCATGAACCTGGTTACCGACAGCAAAGTATTAGAGCAGATCAGCCATATTGGTATCGTATTCCTATTGTTTTTATTAGGCCTGGATTTGCAACCTAGAAATTTTGGGAAACTTTTAGGGCGTACAGCACTGGTTACTGTTTGCAGCGGTTTAATGTTGTGCGCAGCTGGCACCTTCATCTGTCGACAAATGGGTCTTACCTGGATGGAAGCCTTTTTGGTGGGCATTTCTTTAATGTTTTCTAGCACCATTATTGGCATTAAGCTTTTACCCACAACCATGCTGCATCATAAACACACTGGCGAGATAATTATCGCCATTCTTCTGGTACAGGATATTATTGCCATCATTACTTTAATTTTGATCTCAGGCGGCAGTCAATCTAATGATTGGAGCGCGTGGATTGGAGTTATGGTAGCACTACCAGGGCTATTAATAGGTGCACGCTATTTTGTTAAATGGGTGATCCTGCCGCTGCTTACCCGCTTCGACCGCTTTCATGAATATATATTTCTTCTAGCTATTGGTTGGTGCTTAGGTTTGGCCGAGCTTGCCCAAGCATTAGGGTTATCTTTGGAAATTGGTGCTTTCGTCGCAGGAATCAGCTTAGCTAACAGCCCCATTGCTCAATATATCGCTACCAACTTGAAGCCACTGCGGGATTTTTTCTTAATATTGTTTTTCTTTTCCATTGGCGCCAGCTTTAACTTCTCATTAATACCCGATATCTGGCTGACCAGCTTGATTCTAGCGGCGGTGGTCTTGGTATTTAAGCCTGTGCTGTATGCCAAGCTTTTAAGCGGAGTGGGTGAATCCAAATCACTATCTTGGGAGGCAGGCTTTCGATTAGGACAAACTAGCGAATTCTCATTACTCATCGCGTTTATTGCCAGTAGCCAGGGACTGATTGAGGTGGTGGCCTCTCATGTTATTCAGGCCACCACCATATTAACGTTTTTGATATCAACTTATGTTGTGGTGTTCCGCTACCCTA
>JBFKSL010000475.1:0-3765 GCA_041626995.1 Ketobacter sp.
AATAATTTGGGTTGGAAATACACGGAAATTCCCTGTAAACCCGGCACCGAACGTTTCAGTTGTAACCCTACCAACATTTTTGACAGAGTATTGAGCTGGCTGGCCAACACTTTGGGCGACAAATACTGGTTGGCTTACCAAGTGATGCCCCCGCTCACCCAAAAAGACATGGAAGCCCGACGTATTGTTAACACCCATGAATTCAGCCGTGGCAATGAAGGCCACCAGTTCACCCAAATGCTTACAGACCAGGAGCGCCTCGCATTAATTGAGTATTTAAAAACCTTGTAACAACTGCTTAGTAAAGCGCTTTGTGTACCCAGTAATTTCTACACTTGCTGGGTACACCCTTTTAGCAGTGTTCTAGCCCACCAAAAGCCAGTACAATGAGCCGGTTTTCAAGAGGAAGCCGTAGCATGTTTGATACCAAACTACTGGAATTATTGGTTTGCCCCGTGAGCAAAGCCAAGTTGCAATACGATGCAGAAAAAGACGAACTGATTTGCCTGGCCAGCAACCTGGCCTATCCAGTGCGGGATGGCATTCCTGTGATGCTGGAAGATGAAGCTCGCCAAATCACACTGGAAGAAAAAGAATCCTACAAGCGTAAACCCGGTACCGATAGCATCTAATGTCCGATCAGCTTTACCCCTGCGAAATTGTTGAACCTAAAGGTGAAGCAGAAGCCTGCGTGATCTGGTTGCATGGTTTAGGTGCCGATGGCCACGACTTTGTGCCTGTGGTGCCCCATTTACACTTACCTGATCACCTTAACGTGCGTTTTGTGTTTCCCCACGCCCCTGAAATTCCGGTTACCTGCAACGGCAATTATTTGATGCCGGCCTGGTATGACATTCTGGCTTTAACAGAAGTCCGCGAAATCAATGTGGATCACTTAAAACAGGCTCAGGGTGTTATCAACAACTTAATTCAGCAACAGATAGAACAAGGCATTCCCGCAGAGAAAATTATTTTGATTGGCTTCTCCCAAGGTGGTGCTTTGGCCTATCACACGGCCTTGGAGTTTCCACAGAAATTGGCGGGATTGATTGCGCTTTCCACCTATTTACCCAATCCAGAAACACTGCAAAAAGACAAGCTCATTGCCAATCGCGACATCAATATTCATATCGCCCATGGTGAATTGGACGATATGGTAACAGTGCGAGCATCAAAAATGGCCTTGGACTGGTTAACCGAGCAGCAGTATCAAGTGGACTGGACAGCCTACCCCATGGGCCATGAGCTATATATTGTGGAAATTCGTCAGATCGGCAAATGGATTTCAGAGTTTCTTGCCTAATAGTTCGATGGAGTAGCCATCAGGGTCTTTTACAAACGCCAGAATAGTACTGCCATGCTTCATCGGGCCAGGTTCACGGGTGATTTCACCACCACGGGCTCGAATACCCTCGCAAGCTTTATAAACATCATCCACTTCTAAAGCAACATGACCATAACCGTTACCCAAGTCGTATTGATCGGTCTCCCAATTATGGGTTAGCTCAATGCAAGCCTGTTCCGATTCATCACCATAGCCTACGAATGCCAAAGTAAATTTCCCATCGGGATAATCTTTCCTGCGCAACAATTTCATTCCCAATATCTCAGTATAAAAAGCGATTGAACGATCCAAATCACCAACTCGCAACATGGTATGAAGTAAACGCATTTTGATTTCCCCTTTCAGGCATTATCCAGGCATGACAAAAATGCCCATAGCATCCAATTTTTGTGGTGTGCGTTCAAGTTCTTTCTCTACCGCTTCCCCAGCAATCCAATCGCACTTTTCTGTGCTCAGGAATTTATATTGCGCCTCTGAATCCACTCCAGTGGCCATTACCTGAATCCCCAACTGATGAACCATTTCCACCACACCTTTAATGATGGCTTGATCGGTTTTGGATACCTCACAGGTAGAGACAAAAGAATTACTTAACTTGATCAGTGAATAGGGAATTTCTTTAAGTAAGTTTAATGGCGCAAAACCCGTACCGAAGCCATCTAAAATAAGATGAAAGCCTTTTTTACGTAATGCATTTAGCACCTTGCCGTGATCACCATGGCGCAACGTGTAATAACTTTCAGGTAATTCCACATATACTTGTTCTGGTTTTAAACCTACTGTTTCGATCTTACGTTGAGCCCATTCCACGCCATCTTCCTGCAACAACACCAAAGGAGATATAGGCACAATTAAGCGAACTTTTTCTTTGGCATCATCACTCAAACGCTCAAACTGCTGCAAGGCTTGCTGCCACAACCACTTAAAAATCATGGGAGACAAACCAGCTTCTTCAGCTTCTAACAGAAACACTTCCAAAGGCAATTCACCCCTAATAGGGTGCACCCAGCTCAGTTTAATTTCGCAAGCAACCACTTCATTATTGTTTGTATTCACCACTGGCTGATACTGAATACGCCACTGCTTCTGTTCTACCGCTTGATGTAATTCAAACTCAAACTGCATTTGTTCAGCTCGGGCTTTATTCATTTCCACTGTATAGAACTGATAAACATTACGACCAACCGCTTTTGCTCTAGCCAGTGCAGACTCGGAGTTTTTCAATAAAGTTTTCGCGTTGTCACCACAAGCAGGATACACCGCCACGCCAATAGAGCAGCCGGTAAAGACCTCGTGACCATCCAACAAAAAAGGCTCGCGTACGCTATCAATTATTTTTCGAGATACCATGCCGGCGTTTTCCGGCAGATCAATATGGCTGAGCACCACAGCGAATTCATCACCTTCCATACGTGCCATCAGATCATCACGGCGCACTTGTTTTTGAATACGATCGGCCACAGCTTTGATCAGCATGTCACCTCTATCGTGTCCAAGGCTTTCATTGATGTAACGAAAATGATCGAGATCCACACATAAAACAGCAAAGTAATAGCTGGATAAAGCGGCTTTCACTGCGCAACGATCGATTTGTTCTTCAATGGCTCCGCGCAATGGAAGCTTGGTAAGATGATCCACTTGCGATAATTTGGAAATTTTATCCTTTGATTCGCGAGTGTCTTTCAAACGTTTAAAGGCAAACAACAGACTGATATTCTGCTCATCCTTTAATGGAATAGCGGCAAATTTTACATTGATGCTATCACCATCCTTACGCCAAATTATGGCTTTATCCACCTGTAGAATTTGATCGCCTGCGGTGACTTTCGACACCGGATGATCTTGCCAGCTAGAAACCACCTTTAAACAAGATTCTTCAAACAAACTTTCCAAATAGGTGCCAACCAAGTCCAGAACATTTGCTTTTAAAATATTTTCTGCCGCATAGTTGGCATATATAATTTGTCCCTGAGCATCAACTGCCAAGATGCCCTCTTCCTTTCCACTTATTGCATCAGTTTCTGCTTTTTTGGCCAAAGCCTCAATTACCAACTGGTACTGGCTCAAGTGTAAAAATTTTTCAATGGTGGATTGCAAAACAGACTGCTGCATGGGCTTCACCATGACTTTTACCAGCTTAAACAGATCTTCATGCAAACACATTTTGCGCTCAGACAAATTACCCACCACAAAAAGCACCGGTACATGACGGGTCTTTTCGTTGGATTTAAGCAAGTTTAGTAATTGGTAGCCGTCTGGTTCTTCCATATGAGAATCCAGAATAACCAGAGATGCGGGGTGACTCTCCACGATATCTATTAAATTGCCACCAGCCGTTGTGGCCACACAACGAGCGCCACTGGCTTGAGCAACATCCGTATAGAACTGGATATTGGAATCTTTTGGATCGGCGATTACAA
>JBFKSL010000476.1:0-3761 GCA_041626995.1 Ketobacter sp.
GGCATGACCCGGAAGGCGGAGAGCCTGAGTTTCAACCACCATTTCTGGAAGCCTGGGATGCTCCTAATGCCGTGCACTGGGAACTGGATCATTTAGGGGAAATTCCCATTCACAACATCGAAATACTCGACAATATGTCAGACGTGCGTCACTTAGGGCCAACCCATGGTTCGCCCTGCGAGTATTTCGAAAATGAATTTCGTGATCATATGGTGATTCAGCGCCAGGGTGGTTTTCTCGATCTATATCAAGCGCATTTGGATACCGTAACCTGGTACACCGGCCCCGGCTTGTTGTTATCGAAGCAAACGTTTAACGGTGTTGTGATGTATGAATTTATCGCCAACACGCCGGTGAAAGATGGCTTTACCAAAGCCTGGCACGGTGCGCTTTCTTTTGGCCAAAGCACGCCGCCTTCTGAGCAGGATATCAAAAATGCCCGCGAAGCTCAGGCCGGTGTATTGGCTGCGTTCGCCACAGATTTTGAAGTGTGGAAACACAAGGCGCCTGCCATTACGGTGATGCAAACCAAAAACGATGGCAATTTTAAGACTTTGCGTAAGTGGGTAGGACAATTCTATATGTCACGTGAAGATGCCAAAGGTGTGCAAGCAGAACTAAATGGTGTGTTGCCTGTGCAGGATTTTCCACAGCCCAGCATGGAAGCACGAGACGCCGGTTTTGAAGAAGACTGTTTTAAAACCTTGTCGGAGTAACCCCTGGCAAGACTTCTGTTGGTAAATGTTTAAGGGCTCTTTGCGAGCCCTTTTTTTATTGAACGCTTGCAACGGAAGCTGCAACAAATACCATCTCAAATCGGCCCACAATAATGCGGTCGCCATCTTCAACTAAAGCCATTTGCAGTGGTTCGAGGTTCACCAGTACACCCCAGCCATTGGGATTGCAGGTTAGCATGACGCCTTCCTCTAAACGTTCAATTAACAAGTGAGTATCCAGCAAACTGGGATCGTGAATGGAAAAGTCCGCTGTGCGAGAAGATCCAAGTGTCCATTGCTTCTGGCCATGTTGAGTGTGCAGCGTCATTTCCAATCCACGCAGCGGAGGTGACAATATTACAAAGCGATCATGCTCACAATGCTGTTCACGTAAAGCGGGCATATTTCGGGTAACAGGGGTAGAGTGTCTAACGCGATGCCTAAAAGGGGTTGGAATGATGCGAGCGCTCATCAGCTGGCCTCCAGTTTGAGCAAGAATCCTTACTGCACTCCTGTATTTTGACAGGTTGGTTGAGCAACGCAGTGCGATATTCACATCGGCAAGTGGCCCTATGTCGCAGATGACTATGTATTCACTTCAGCGAACAAACCAGTGTAGATAGGTGACAGCAGGCATTTCTACATGGGTTATGGGGTAGAATGCGAAAAACTTAGTAAAGGAATTCAATATCATGGGCATGCTTAGCAATCCGGCTCGGGATATAAAACGGCTGAACGAAATTTTCTCCATCCTGGTTAAATACGGCTTTGGGGATATGTTGAGGCGCATGGGGCTTTCTTCCACCGTGGAGCAGGCCAGCAAAATGATTCGCGCACCCATATCCAATGAGATGCTGAACATGAAACCCCCTGAGCGGTTTCGTTGTGCCATTGAGGAAATGGGGCCCACCTTTATCAAGTTAGGACAAATTTTAGCGACACGGGTGGATCTGTTTAGTCAGGACATGATTCGTGAGCTGGAAAAGCTGCAGGATGATGCGCCGGTATTGCCCTATGAAGAAATCGAGCCATTAATTGAACGTGCGTTAAAAGCGCCACCGTCCCGAGTGTTCCGTTCTATTGATCATCAACCGTTGGCCAGTGCTTCCGTTGCACAGGTGCATAAAGCCGTCACCAAAAAAGGTGAGCGGGTGGTGTTAAAGGTACGCAAACCTAAAGTGAGGCGCACCATAGAAGCGGACTTGCGTTTAATGCATGCCATGGCGCGTTTGCTGGCCATTCAGTCGGTGGAGCTGCGTCGCTATCGCCCAGAAGATATGGTGAAGGAGTTCGAGCGTTCTCTACGCCGGGAATTGGATTTCACCATTGAAGCCAAAAATGCTGAACGCATTGCCAAAAATCTGCGTCAGTTTAAATGGTTGAAGATTCCAAAAATCTATTGGCAGTGGACCAGCGAAACCTTAAACGTGCAAGAATATATTCAAGGTATTTCTGCGAAAGACCCTGCTGAAATAGATGCCGCTGGTTTGGATCGTGATGTCTTAGCTCAACGCGGTGCACAGATTGCCTGGAAGTGCATGCTAGAAGATGGCTTATTTCATGCCGATCCACATCCTGGTAATTTTTACGTACTGCCTGGCAACGGCATTGCCATGTTGGATTTCGGCATGGTGGGGAAACTTAGTCATCATCGTCGTGAGCAAATGATTCGCTTGGTACGCTCCATAATTTTTCAGGAAACCGATGTGGCAGCCTCGGTTTTAATTGAGTGGAGCAATAGCCCTAATATTGATACAGAAGCATTGGCCAGTGAATGCGCGGATCTAATCGAGCAGTATTATGGTTTGCCCCTAAGCGAAATTAATATTCCACAAATTTTGCTGGATTGTATGGCTTTAATGCGTAACTACGATTTGGTTATGCCTTCCGACATTACCCTAGCCGCTAAAGCGTTTTTAACGTTGGAAGGTTTTGGCCGTTTAATCAAACCCGATTTTGACATGATGACAACAGCGGAGCCTTTGATTCGTGATCTGCTGAAGAAACGTTATCATCCTGTACGGCTGGCACGCTCTTTGGGCAGTAGAGCCATTAAAATGGTAGATAAAATCTACGAGCCACCCAGTGAGCTACCTGCCAATAGAACTCGCATTGTTCAGCAGCAAACTTTTGATAGCAACACGCTGAATAAATTAGCGTTTCGTTTGGAAGATGCCAGCCATCGGCAAACCCAAGCAATTTACGATATTGGTTTTATATTAATGTTTACTCTGTTGTTGATCGCACCCAGTGATATAACGGTTTATGACATTAATGTGCTGCATGTGTTGGGCGGCGGTGGATTATTTTTTAGTATTGGAAACGTGGCGCGTGCGCAAGTGCAAACTTGGTGGCAGCGTAAAAAACGCAACTTATACTAGTTATCGGCAGGGTAATATGAAAAGGATAGCTTTTTTCCATTTGTTGTTGGTTTTGATGTTTGCATCATCAAATTATGGGTTTGCTGGGCAGGTCAGGCCTATACACCACATTGTTTTGGTGCAAATGAAGCCTGATGTCAGTGCACAAGGCCAGCAGAAGATGTTGGATGATACTCTATCTATGCTTAGCCAAATTCCTGGTGTGCAGCAGATCAGTGTGGGTAAAAAAGTTCGGGAAGATCGCGCTCAGCACATTAAGAATTATCAAATTGCCATTCATGTTCAGTTGGAAAAAGAAGCGGATCTGGATGTGTATGGGGCTCACCCATTGCACAATAACTTTATTGCCAAGCACAAAGATAAGTTTGTGTCTTATCAGGTGGTAGATTTTGTGGAGTTGGGAAACAGCTCAGGTGAAAGATAGAAAGGTTGGCCCAGGAATATGACCTGGGCCAGAATCGGTTAGAATAAACCGTTTACCATAATGCCAACGTGGGAGCCATCGAGAGCTTCTTCTGAGCTAAACCAATCGTAATCCAGTTCGTATTCGATGTTGACGTAGCGCAAGCCAACACTGAATTTTTTGGTAATCAAATATTCCACAATAAACACGGCGCCAGTGGCATCTTTAAAGTCAACGCTGCCAGAACCACCTTGGTCTAAA
>JBFKSL010000477.1:0-3758 GCA_041626995.1 Ketobacter sp.
CCATTGTGGTGTTTGGTGCCATGCGCTCTGGTTTGGTAGTGGTGAATACCAATCCAATGTACACCACTCGGGAAATGGAACATCAATTTAATGATGCTGGTTGTAAAGCTTTAGTGGCATTGGCTAACTTTGGTGATGCCGTGGCTGACGTTTTGCCAAAAACCGGTATCAAGCATGTCATCATTACCGAAGTTGCCGACATGCAATCACCACTAAAGCGTTTAATCATGAATTTTGTGATTAAGCATGTTAAAAAAATGGTGCCTAGCTTTTCCATTAAAAATGCTGTTCCGTTTACTAAAGCTATGGCAAAAGGCGCAGCTGCCAAGTTCAATCCCAGTGACAGACCCTCCGCTGATGATCTGGCGGTTTTGCAATATACCGGTGGTACCACGGGTGTAGCCAAAGGCGCCATGCTCACCCATAAAAACCTGGTTTCCAATATGTTGCAAATGGATTTTATTCTGCGTGGATTGCGTCCAGGTCAAGAGATTGCTATTACACCCTTGCCGCTTTATCACATCTTCTCATTTACAGTGAACTGTTTGGGTATGATGTCCCATGGTGCTAAAAGCGTTCTGATTACTAACCCTCGGGATATTCCCGCTTTTGTTAAGGAATTGAGTCAGCACAAATTTACTACCATGACAGCTCTTAACACGTTGTTTGTGGCTTTGATGAATCATCCTGAGTTCAAGAATTTGGATTTCAGTTCACTGAAAATGACCATTGCTGGCGGTATGGCCATGCAGAAACCGGTGGCGGATCAGTGGGAGCAAGTTACTGGAAATAAAATAGCCGAAGGTTTTGGGATGACGGAAACGTCTCCCGTGGTGTGTGTGAACCCTCCTTATGCTATTCAAATTGGTACTATTGGAATTCCAGTGCCTGGCACCGATGTGAAAATAGTGGATGAAGAAGAAAACGAATTGCCGCTGGGTGAAAGTGGTGAGCTGTGTGTGCGTGGCCCACAAGTGATGAAAGGCTACTGGCAGCGCGAGGAAGCCACTAAAGAAACCATGACTAAAGATGGTGAGTGGCTGAAAACCGGTGATGTGGCCTTGATTCAAGAGGATGGTTACCTGCGTATCGTAGATCGTAAGAAGGACATGATTCTGGTTTCTGGTTTTAACGTATACCCCAACGAAGTGGAAGAAGTGGCAGCATCCTTAGATGGAGTGGTTGAGTGTGCAGCCATTGGTGTGCCCGATGATAAGAGCGGCGAAGCCGTGAAGTTGTTTGTGGTGAAGAGCAAGCCCGACCTTACTGAAGATCAGATAGTTGCCTATTGCAAAGAAAACCTTACCGGATACAAGGTGCCTAAGTTGATTGCCTTCAGAGATGAGCTGCCCAAAACAAACGTGGGTAAGATATTGCGTCGTGAGCTGCGGGGCCAATAGCCAACAACCGGCTTTTGCAAGTTATGGAGCCCGCTAAGCGCGGGCTCTTTCTTATCAGCATATAATTTCGTTACAATGCGCGCCTGTTTAAACAGAGAACTTGAGAGTGCGCGTGGCTCAGTCAGACCTCGAAAAAACCCTAAGTCGTATTCAACCCATCACTCAGCAATGCATGGTGAAGCATCAGTTCGGCCTGAAGAAAGGCCTTCAGAGAGCGAAGCAGAGGCAAAAGCAGGGTAAACCCTTCGATCGGGATCTTGCTGGTTTGATTGAAACTATTGAATCCTCTCGTGCTGAGGTTCAACAGCGCCAACAAAACCTACCAAATATCGTTTACCCTGAATCGTTGCCGGTGTCGGAACGGAAAAAGGAAATCATCGAAGCGATTAAAGAGCACCAGGTGGTGATCATCGCTGGTGAGACCGGTTCGGGGAAAACTACGCAAATTCCTAAAATGTGTTTACAGGCTGGATTGGGCGTTAAAGGCTTAATTGGTCATACTCAGCCGCGGCGTTTAGCTGCCCGTAGTGTCAGTCAGCGTATTGCTGACGAACTTAACGGCCCATTGGGCGGATGTGTTGGCTATAAAATTCGGTTTCAGGATAAGGTCTCTGATGACAGCTACATCAAGTTAATGACCGATGGTATTTTGTTGGCAGAGGTGTCCCATGATCGATTTCTCAGCCAATACGATACCATCATTATTGACGAAGCCCACGAGCGCTCTCTCAATATTGATTTTCTGCTTGGCTACTTAAAACAGCTGCTACCCAAACGTCCAGATTTAAAAGTCATTATTACTTCTGCCACGATCGATCATTGGCGTTTTGCCAGATTTTTTAATGATGCACCTGTATTGGAAGTATCGGGCCGTACCTATCCGGTGGAAATGGTGTATCAGCCGATAGGGGAAACGGATTCCGAAGATGAAGATAGCCCTTCCGACGAAGAAGGGTCCCTTGAAAGTGGAATACTACAGGCAGTGCAAAGCATTCTGCGCATGGAAAGGCAGAATCCAAATCCCAATCGTCCTGGTGATATTTTGGTGTTTTTATCTGGTGAACGGGAAATTCGCCAAGTGGCCGACCGTTTAAGAAAACAGGGACCAAAGCAATTTGAAATTCTGCCGCTATATTCCCGCTTAAGTAACAACGAACAAAATAGGATTTTTCAGCCTCACAGTAATCGGCGAATTGTGCTTTCCACCAACGTGGCAGAAACCTCTATAACGGTGCCTAACATTGGTTATGTTATTGATAGTGGCCTGGCTAGAATCAGTCGTTACAGCTTTCGAACGAAAGTTCAGCGCCTACCAATAGAAGCCATTTCACAAGCCAGTGCCAATCAAAGGGCGGGGCGTTGTGGGCGTGTGGCTGAAGGTGTTTGCATTCGGTTGTATTCAGAAGATGAATATTTAAATCGCCCAGAATATACCGAACCGGAAATTCAACGCACTAACCTGGCGTCCGTGATTTTACAGATGCAGGGCCTAAAGTTGGGAGAGCTTGGTAGCTTCCCATTTATTGACCCACCGGATACCCGCTTAATCAACGACGGCTATCGTTTGCTCGATGAGTTAAGTGCAGTGGATCAAAACCGACAAATTTCTAATTTAGGTCGTCAGTTATTGAAATTTCCTGTGGATCCTCGCATCAGTCGAATGTTGCTAGCAGCGAAGGAATTGCACTGCTTAAGTGAATTGCTGATCATAGCCAGTGGCATGAGCGTGCAGGAACCTTGGCAACGACCCCATGATAAACAGGGGGCGGCGGATGAATCACTAAAACGATTCCAACATGAGCAATCGGACTTCTTAACTTATTGCATTGTTTGGAATGAAGTTGAACAACAAAAAGCGGAGCTAAGCAACAATCGTTTTCGTCGTTGGTTACTTGAGCGCTTTCTTAGTTATTTACGAGTGCGTGAGTGGCAGGATGTTTATCGCCAGTTGAAACAGGCGTGTCATGAGCTGGGTTGGAAAGAAAATTCTGAACCGGCCAGTTATGAGGCGGTACATCAAGCCATTTTGTCAGGTTTACTAAGCCACGTAGCCATGAAAGATGATGCCAAAGGCTATCAGGGTGCAAGAAATCGAAATTTAGTGCTGTTTCCTGGTTCAGCCCTCATCAAACGCAAACCCAAATGGGTTATGTGCGCTGAAATTGTGGAGACTGAAAAGGTCTACGGGCGAACGGCAGCGTCCATTGAACCCGAATGGGTTGAACAGATGGGGCTGCACGCACTAAAGAAAAGTCATTTCGAACCTCATTGGGAAAAGAAGCGAGCCTGTGCTGTTGCTTACGAACAAACCAGTTTGTTTGGTTTGGTCATCACACCCAGAAGAAAGGTTAATTTCAG
>JBFKSL010000478.1:0-3757 GCA_041626995.1 Ketobacter sp.
AAAAACGCTTCACGACTTTCTTTTCGTTTAGTCTCAGATGAGTCTTTAATGAACAAATCCGTTATTTTTGAAACGACGTTATAGACTTCTGCAGGATCCTGGCCAGAATACTGAATTTTAATTAAGCTCGGGCCAACATTCTTCACACCGATATTCGACATAAGGGAACGAATACTTGTTTCTATTTCTCTCTCATTAGAAGGATCGTTCACCAACCCAAGCTCTAGAACGAGCTGCTTTAACATTCGCGGCGAAGTCACAACCTCGCGCACAAACCGAGAATGGTCAGATATTGTTGTTGTTTGGGCCTGCCCTGCGAGCAATGGCCCGATAATATTTTGGCGATCTGCATGCATAGTTGTGGATGAAGTAAAAGTTTTTGGATAAACCAAACCCAACCCCAAAACAACCATGCACACAGCCGAATAGCAAATAACCACCCACGTTTTAAAGTTGACGGCTTCCCGAAGGACCGCGCGAGCGAATTGAATTATGATGGAGGCTTGCGAAACGCTAGTATTCATTATTCCACTTTATATTAGAACAATCGTTCAGGCACAGTCACGATATCACCTGGCTGAAGTACATAATTGGTTGAGATATCACCTTTCTCCAAAATATCATTCATGCGAACAGTATATACCTTCGCACCACTTTTCGTGGTTCTGTATAGCTTTGTATTATTGGCATCAGCAAACTCAATTAGGCCTCCGGTTACCAATACTAAGTCCATCACTGTCATTCCTTTCTGATACGGCACCGAGGTTGGAGCTTGGACTGCGCCAGTTACCCTTACTCGGTGCAGAAACTGAGAACTATTAGCACCTGTTATTACCACCGTAACTTGTGGATTTTTAATAAAATTACCTAAAGCGGCCTTGATATTGTTCGCAAGCTGTTCAGGCTCATGATCTGACGCTTTAATATCACCAATTAATGGAACAGAAATAAGCCCATCTGGACGAACAGGTACAGATACAGAGAGGTCAGGGTTTCTCCATACTGACACATTAAGCTGGTCTCCCACGCCTATTTTATAGGTACCCACGTCAGCCCATACCGAATCTTCGGGTTTTTCAGCAGATCCGCCACCGGTAGTGCCACATCCAAAAAGCACCAAACTAATCAGTAATATTCCTATTTTATACATGCTTGCTCCCCTAAAATTAGCCACTTATCTAACGCCTTTGCCCAACATTACCACTTCGACTGTCTGTATAACTATTAACAAATCCAACAATAAACTGTGATTTTTTGTGTAATAGAGATCATATCTAAGCTTTTGCGATGCATCATCTATTGATGCGCCATAAGGGTATTTCAATTGTGCCCACCCCATAAGGCCCGGTTTAACACGATGTCTCTCAGAATAAAATGGAACCTTTTCGTTCAATTGATCCACAAATTCCGGCCTCTCAGGTCGCGGCCCCACAAAACTCATGTCCCCTTTCAACACATTATAGATCTGGGGAAGCTCATCCAACCGAGTGTTTCTTATAAAGGCCCCAACACGAGTTACCCTATCATCATTCTGCTTTGCCCAAACTGCGCCATTTTTCTCTGCATCTGTCCGCATGCTGCGAAATTTAAATAAATCGAAGTTCTTTCCATTCAAGCCAACTCGTGTTTGGCGATATAGCACCGGCGAACCATCTTCCAAAAAAACGGCTATCGCTGTGAGCAGCATAAAAGGCCAGGCAATCATCAACAACAAAACACTAATGGTAATATCAAATATACGCTTTGAGGCATCTCGAACACCCGAATACCGAAACCCTGCTGAAAAAAGCATCCAACTCGGATCGAGCTGATTTAACTCTATACGACCGATCTCTCTCTCACAAAACTCCACCGCACTGGATACTCCGATACCAGCCAACTTACAGTCCATAAGTTGTCCTAAAGGCAAGTTTCCACCATGCTCACGACGTCTTTCGTCAAGTGCGACCACTACTTCGTCAATATTTTCCTGACGACAAAAGTCAACTATAGAACCATTTAGATCAATAATACGTTGATCAGACAGCTTAGGATTAACGCTGCTACCAGTGGGAACAAAGCCAACCATTTGAATACGTTGCTGACAATTTTCAGCGTTCATATTGACCAGCATTTCTGCCGCTTTATCACCAGCACCCCATACCAACACCTTTCGTCGAAGGCGATTTAGATCCACCACGAGATAGAACGCTGCACGGACTATTAAACAAAAAATCAAACCAAGAACAGCCGATATGGAAAGCAACCCCCGACCAAGCTGAAATGAGGGAATAATGTAATACAGCACTGTCAAACCAGCGCAACCCAGCAAAAAGAACGCCACCACTGAACGGATTGCCACACCAGAAAAGCCTTCTTTTAGTTTGGCTTCGTACACTCCAAGTGATAGCGTGCAGCAAAGCATCCAGACGGAAAACACGAAGGCTTTTAAGAAAAAGGGATTGTGGACATCAAGAATATCGAATGTTTCAGTAGGTAATCTGACCTTAACCGCACAATAAACAGCAAAAATCAAAACCCAATACTCGATTAACGCCAATACAATATACTGCACAGGCATATAGTGATTAAAAATGCGTATATGAAACACGCTTAACCCTTTAATAAACAGTTAGTTGGAAGCCTATAGAAAGGAGTATAGAGCATTTAGAATGCCACAAACAAGCAGGCCTGCCTGCTCACAAGCCATTGAATATAATACTACCACATTAAAATACGATGTCTGTGCCAAATACGATAATCGATTGTTAATATTAACAGTTATTTGATTCCGACTTCCGCATATCCCGATTTATATCAGGGGCATTCCCTAAACTATCTCACCCGACGCTTTAGGGGCATCATTCCCATTGACACTAATCGATCTTCAGCCTTGTTCATCAGGGATTGATTTGAAAAAGGACCGACATTTACCCGGTACCAAACTGCGCCGTAGTCCGATGTTATAACCGAATAGGAAGCTTTCATTTTCATGGATTGCAATTTGGCAACGAGCTTTGAAGCGTCGCTGCGGCTCTTCATGGAAGCTGCTTGCAGAATATAGGTGTAACGAGCCTTTTTCTTGTCTTCTTCAGTGAAATAGACCCCTTGCTGCACAGGAACATCCCATTGGCTGGTTTGCAGTGAATCGTAAAACCCAAACTCGCTATCTTCAGCATCGGGTTTAGTTGCCACAACGTGAAAACGACTGGGCGCAGCCTTTTCGGTCTTAACGATTTCCTGAACTGCCACCACTTCCTCTACGGCCTGCTCATACTCTTTAGACTCGGCCAGGCCGGGACTAAACTCCACGGCCACATCGCTTTCATTACCCATTAAAAAAGAAACACCAAAAACAACCATTGCTACCAGCAACACGCGCACCAACACCCGACGCACAATGGGATGCATCTTAGCGGGGGCCTGTTGAGTACTGGGCTCCACTACCGATACTGGTTGTTTTGGAAAAGTCGCAAAATCGTGAATCATATGCATGTGATTAGGTAATAACAATTACGGCTTTAAAGCGAGCGCGTCACCTCAAAACGGACACCACTCAGACCTATATTACTATAGCTCACTGTAGTAGTTACGAAAGTAATTATTCTCTAATTATTAGCCAGTTACAATCCCTTGCTGATAGCTAGATTAGAAAACTGACATAAGTCACAAAAACCAATACAGAATACCTAAAAATATTAGATAACCGAAATTGATCAATCTCAAACCAGGCAAAACCTTGAATTTGTGAAGGAAATTGGAATTTAACCATTGAACC
>JBFKSL010000479.1:0-3738 GCA_041626995.1 Ketobacter sp.
CTGGTTGTTTTGTAGACAATTTCACACCTTGAATAAAATTTAATATTTAGCCAACAAGGTTTCTTGTGGTTGGAGAAGGGGCTCCTATACTCAAAAATATAACGATAATTTACCTTCTATCAAGGAAGATTCTGCCATGAATATATCTGCGCGTGGTTGTTCTATCTTTTTCACTATTTTTATCGCTGCGGGTTGCAGTTCATTTTATGATAACGATTATTATCACAGCAAAGTTGACGATATAAAACCCACGCCAGCTATTGGTGAGGTCCCTACAAGAATCGAATTACCGCAAGCATGGGACGTAAAAACCCGCATGAAGTTCTGGTTCACAAGCCAGGGGTCACGAATCATTCCTTACTCATGGTTTACCTGGCTTGAACAAGCCGATAATACCGAGTTGTTTCGATCTTCAGAGCATATGGAATCGTTGCGTTATTTACCCATGTCTTCATCTAGTCAAAACCCAGGAGGATTGCCAATTGGTTTTGCGCTGGATCAAGATAAAGAAAAAGGAGAAGCCTGGGTGGGTATGACATGTGCAGCCTGTCATACCAATCAGCTGGACTACAACGGCGATAAATTTTTAATAGAAGGCGCCCCAACTCTAGCCAATTTCGTGGAATTTTTTGAGCGTCTGGTTGAGGCATTAAATAAAACACACGAAGACGATGCCAAGTTTGAGCGTTTTGCCAAGAATGTGTTGGGAAACAACTACTCTGAAAATAATGCAAACAATTTAAGAGCCAAATTGCAGGAAGTCGCTATTGCCACTGCTGAACGTCAAGCAGTAAACCGCCTGCCTGAAGGTTACCCATCTGATTTCACCAGTTATGCTCGTTTGGATGCTTTTGGAAATATTCAAAATGCGGGAACGGCATTTGCGCTTGATGACCTATCAAATAAGAATCCTCCAACTGCTCCGGTATCTTATCCATTCCTTTGGGGGACGCATCAGTCTGATGTAGTTCAGTGGAACGCTTCGGCACCCAACACAGCTTTAATTGGACCACTTGTTAGGAATATCGGTGAAGTAGTGGGTGTGTTTGGCAATTTAAAAATTACAGAAGCGCCCTTTTGGCAGAGGCTTATTGGAAAAAAACATCGTTATTCCTCTTCAGTAGACATGATTGGGCTTGGCCACTTAGAACTATGGATTAAAGAGCTACGGGCGCCAGATTGGCCAGAACAATACTTTCCGTCAATAAATACGACTATGGCAGGCGAAGGGGCTGTTCTCTACGCAGAGAATTGTGCTCAATGTCATGAGGTTATTCCCAGGAATAAGCAGGGCGACAAATACATCGCAAGTAAGGTTCCTTTGACTGTTGTGGGTACGGACCCAGCGATGGCAACCAATGCCAACAATCATCAAGCTCGAACTCTTATATTGGAAGGCAGTAAAACAAAAGTGCTACTTGGTGACAAGTTTGGAGAAACCGCTCCTGCTATTGAGATACCGGTGAATGGTGTAATAGGCATGGTGCTAAAGGATGTAGGGTTGGCACTGGAAGCAGGACTTATTCCAATGGATGAAAGCAAAAGAAAAAATGCTAAAACCATTAAAGATGCATTGCAAGAATATAAGAAAGAGCATGACAATATTTCTAGTGGTAATGGTGAACCAGCGCTGGTGTACAAGGCGCGTCCGTTAACCAGCATTTGGGCAACAGCGCCCTATCTACATAACGGTTCCGTGCCTAATCTATGGCAGATGCTTCAAAAACCGGAAGATCGTGTCAAATCTTTCTGGGTTGGCAACCGCGAATTTGACCCAAAGCATGTGGGCTTTGTAAATACTTCCGGTCTTAATGAATTTAAAGTGCTTAACGAAAATAATGAAATTCAATTGGGTAATTCGAATTTAGGTCATAACTTCGGTACCCATTTATCTGATAATGAAAAATGGGCTTTGATTGAGTATCTAAAGACTTTGTAACTGGACGCAACACACACTGGCTGATCAATAATTCTGAGTAGGTGTCGACATTATTGATCAGCAATCCGATCTGCTCGCTCCAGAGGTATGACTCGCGGCATCTTAAAACCTTCTGGCATAATGAGTTCGCCCTCGGTATTTATGTAACCTGAATGCTTTGTCACTATAGGCAGATTAGGGTGGGGGCATGCCCGATCGGTTCCATCGCCGCAAATACCGCTCATGAAATAGGAACGCTTCTGAATATCTTCCGGCCAGGGATCTGCGTGTGTGCCGAGCCACTGAGCCGGAACCATGTAACCAACGATGAAGGCCCCGCTAACGGCTGCGTTAATCGCGAGAAAGCGTGTCAATTGTTGCTTTACGAAGCCTCCGCGAACATTTTCGAGCCCGCGCTCAACGATGGTACGACCGTGGCTATCGGTGAAATAGCGCAGACTACAAATAGCAGTCATGACGCCGCCCCACATGAGCCCTTCGTATAGGGGGTATTGGTAGTAGGTTCCTGCGTTCATTGATAAAGACTGTATCGCACCAGGATAGGTATACAAGCCGAAGGGTAATAAGAACAACCCCTCCATAACAAAGTCGAAGATGTATGCATATACGAACATACAGCCAATCAATCGCAGGGGGCTGATGCTCGGCCAACGCTGTTTGACCTTACCCATGAACCAACACCCGAGCATGATCGTAAGCAAATTTCCGTAGCCATAACCGACGAAGTTATTGATAAGTGGCTCTGAAACCATTGCGCCGGGCGCGTCTGGTGAGAGCCATCCAGGCACATAAGGTGTCCAGGCACCCATGTTCCAGAGCCATGAATTATACAAGCACCAGTTATTGGTGTAATTCAGCATAGGATCAATGAAAACCAATAGGTTGAGAGCAAGCATGAGCATGCCGTCTAAGGTAATACGACGTTCTTCGCGCCATGGCTTTATCCAGAAATACCAAATCGCAAATGGCAGACCTGCGGCGAGAACAGCGGCGTTTGCGCTAAGAAAAATCTTCATATACATCGGAGGTTCACTGACTCCGGTGGGAACAGGTTCAAAGTAGGGGCCTGTAATCCATCGCGAAAAAAGATAGACCACAAGTAGCAGCAGTGCGGCTCCAAAAAATGCCCAAATTTGAACGGCCACGGTACGCGTGTTCGCTTGTGCCACAGTGACAACTGAGCCGGTGAGCGAGCTTTCAGCTTTATTCATTATTATTCTCCTAGCTTGCATGCACTCCGATTGAAACCATAAAAAGCAATGCTGTATTGCTTTTAGATATGCAAGTAAGTCTTGCTTATCTTTATCTCAATGTCAATCCTCAAGTAAGCATGTATAATTTTGAGCTACCACTGCTGAACAATAGAGTTATGAAGTCGCCTGCATCCGCCCGAAAACCTAGTAAAAAGGTTCACAAACCTCACCTTTCGACTACTTTAGATGCACGTGTAGTGCGTAGCAGAGCGAAGATCCGAGATGCATTTCTTTATCTACTTGAAACCTTCCCCCTGAACGAAATCACCATTCGTGAGATTTGTGCCAAGGCTTCGCTCAATGAAGTGACGTTTTACCGTCACTATGAAACCAAGGAGTGTCTGCTTGAGGAGATTGCGGCGGATGAGGTGAAACAACTGGTCGAACTAACGCTTCCAGTCTTTAACGCTGAGAACACAGCTGCCGCTGCCGTAACGCTATGTACCTACGTAGATGACCATCGCAAACTTTGGACAACGCTGTTTGTTGGCGGTGCCGCTGAGAGTGTGCGTCGTACTCTGATGAACCTGTCCAGGGAAGTGAGCC
>JBFKSL010000480.1:0-3713 GCA_041626995.1 Ketobacter sp.
CACTAATTTGTGGTTCGCTGCGCTCACTTTACCACAAATTAGCTCCGCTCCGTTTTTCCCCTGAGCGCGGCGTTAGCATACATAATAGTTTTGGTTGGGTAACCTAATGGATCATTATAAAACGCCAACATCAACTTTAGATAATGTTGGAATAGAAGTTTCTGAACCGCGTGAGTTCGGGCCTGATTTTTGGTCCCTGTTCTGGCGCTATATGGTTGTTGCCGGTGTTTGCATGGTCTTATCAAATTTGGTTTTAAGAGAGGTCATCGATTTGAACACGGCGCAGTACGTTATGTATAAGCCTTCAATTCTAGGTCTCTGTGTAGCGTTGCTTCTTGGATTGGCCACGGCCCTTAATGTTAAGGGCTTAGCAAGCTTCATACTACCAAATAAGGTGGGGTTCTCCGATTCGGTATGGATTAGATTTAATGGCGCGCTTATCGTTGTCGTTATTGTAATGGCACTTTCTAATATCTTGGCAGTCCAGTTTGTTGATGAAGTTTCCTGGGTGAATTACAAGCTGTTTATATCACCACTAATCGGTTTGACGTTGATATCTGCCGCTATCTATTACTCGCTAAATGGTAACGGAAAGAAGTGAAGTGGTTAATGCTAACAATTTGGTGCAGTGGAACCAGTTACGCTCCGTAAATTTTATGGTATCGCTACGCTCTTTTTACCATAAAATTTACTCCACTACACTGGTCCACTGACCAAGGCGTTAGCACGGCGGGTAAAAGCTTAAAAGCAATTCGTTTGGTGCTCTAAAAATATAGCCGTCAGGTTGGTACCGCAAAAACACATAGCTGCGCTAAGTGTTTCTGAACGAGTAGCAATACAAACTACGTTAGTATTGCTAGGTGCCAGCTTCCTTTGGTGCTAATCGTTGTGCATTTGCCTAATATCCGAATGAGTTGTGCGTGATTTTGGTTTTGTGCAGGCTTCTTTAAGAGCCAAAAATGGGTTTTCGTTCTTAGCCGTAGTTAAAATCGAGCAAGGTTTATAATATCGTTGTGTTTTTGGTGGTAGATTTAAGCTGTTCGCTTAAGTTTCTATAAATCTAAAAATAAGTTTAAGCCAGTACATTCCCTAGTGGGCCTCGATTTTGTTTGAGGCAAGGCTGCAAGGCTTAATTGGCAGTTAATTTAAAAAACATTTAGTGGCGGTGGGTTGTGCTAACAAATTGGTCAAGCGGACACAACTACGCTCCACAGGCATGCGATTCGCTGCGCTCATTGTATCGCATGCCTGTTCCACTCCGCCGTGCAGCTTACCAAAGCGTTATGCATTTGACTTATGCTCAGCTAATAATTTTTTTATTTCATCAAGATTTTTACCTTTTGATGATAAAAACTCCAACAACTGATATGAATTCAAACCATTCAGATAGTTTTTAGGGCTAGATATAGGTTTATTTGGGTTGGCACCATTACTCAAGAAAAGGCTCACCAACTTAGGCTTGTTATACAATATTGCAGCATTTAGTGGGGATAGCCCCATAGAATCAGGTGCTTCAATATCACAGCCAGACTCAATGGCAACTTCTATTATTGATATTGCTACATGATTTTTAATCTTTGGATCATCGTATGCGGCAACCATTAAACTAATCGTTGGAGAGACAAAAGTTCCATTCGCAGTGAAACAGCCAGATTCATCTGTTGTTTCCAGACCGATCGCTTTCAAGCTAGCTTCACTTGCATTGCCTGTTAATGGAACTAAGACCAATGCTATAGCCAATACATTTCTCATTACTACAATCCTTGCCCTAAAATCCAATTCTCATTGCAACGCACAGAACCCGGTTTCGCATAACGCCGCAGTCACGGGGCCAGCGTAGTGGAACAAACATGTGGTAAAGTTTGCGTAGCAAACCACATGTTTGTGGAGCGTAGCTGGTTCCCGTGCACTGCCTTGTTATAGCTTTTCATCACGCGCCCACACATAAAGATCACTACCTGTACCAGCTGCAATATAATTGCCACACCAAGACATACCAAATGCCCTGAAATGATTCGTATCCAATTTGTAACATGATCCAGGCTCTGAATAGAGCCCCTTGCCTTGCTTACAGAATATCAAATCATATTCAGGCCAAGCAGGCGCAACCAATTCAATAGATTCTCCAATACTATTCTGATGAGGCAAACCTCCACCATAGATACCGGATAGCAACAAACTTTCTGATGCTAGATCACCAATGCCATTACAATAGAGGCCACTCTCATCTAGGCCTTCGTATTCGGTGTAACTACGTTCTATTTTCTCGCCGGTGTCACAATCAATAACACTTCGACCAGTACTAGAGAGTACCAATAGAAGGTTAGTTCGAATCTTTGAGAATCCTATTGCCTGCAAACCGCCAACAGCGATATCTACACTCTTAGTCCAGCCAAACTTTTTGTCAGAGCCATTGACCAGACTTATTGTATTGATCAGTCTTTCTCTGTTTTTAATTCGGTAATCGCTCATTGCTACTCGCTGCTATAACGCCGCCATAACGGGCCGAGCGTAGCGAGGTCCAGGGCACAAAGTGCCCGAACGTTCATGGCCTTGTTATGCGTAGAGTTAATCAAACTGGTATTGCTTCAGAAACTATATTAAATGAATTAAATATTCTCTCAATCAATCCATATTCACGTGCCTTCAATCTCCAAGGTTCAATATGAGGTGCCACAAGGTGCCTATCTAAAGACTCACGGTCTGGCCATAGTTCGGAGAATCGAATTAACCCTTTATCGAATGGATCTTCAGCTACTTCATATAAGATACAACCATCTAATTCTTGGGTTTTGCGTACAAACTCTTCTAGATATGGCATTACACCTTCTATATTTTCAGGAGGAAACCTCAATATACCAAATACCGCTACCTTCGCTTCCATACACACTCCCTAAATGGAAAGATTAAAGTACTCGATCTTGCAGAATTCAAAACGCATAACGCCCCCAACAGGGGCCAAACGTAGTGGAACTAATTTGTGGTAAAGTGAGCGTAGCGAACCACAAATTAGTGGAGCGTAGTTTGGTCCCTTGCTTGGACTTGTTATGTGTATTCATCAGCTTCTTCGTTTATATACATTTGAAGGCCTGCCACACTATCGAAAACAATAGTTGAAGGAAACTTGTCAGGATACTGATCTATCGTTCCGTGCCATACCAGATGTACACAAGCAAACCGACCATCATTAAGATGAACGATAACATCATCATTTGCGTCAGTTTTACCAATCACAACAGGTTTTAATCCCCATAGTGGGTGCTTCGGCCCGACCTCAGAGTTTAACTCTTTCTGAATTCCCAGCCTTGCCTCTAGATTTTTATCCAAACACCACCAAGGCTCCGGCCATTCAATTTGTTCTTCAGGAAAATAGAGTTCATCCAAACTCGCCAACCCATTCCCTCTGAATAGTTTAATCATGCTTTATTCCTGGCCGACACATAACGCTTTGGTAACGGGGCCGACGTAGTGGAACAAACATGTGATAAACTGAGCGCAGCGAAGCACATGTTTGTGGAGCGTAGTTGGTGGGAGTTCCTTCGAAAAAGTGGACACTCGTTAGTTATGTTGCGCTTGTTCAAACTCAATTGGTGTTGCATAGCCTAGTGATGAGTGTATACGCTCTTGATTATAAAAATCCACATAGTTTTGCATCGCTTTATAAAGGGTATTCTTCGCCATGAATGCTTTCCGGTGATACATATCTGATTTCA
>JBFKSL010000481.1:0-3709 GCA_041626995.1 Ketobacter sp.
AATAGTGGAGCTCTGCGGAAGGCTTGGCAATAGCGATACCTGGCAGCATCAATGCCATTATAATTATCCAAATTAGCTGTAAAGCACCCAGAAATTTCACTACCTAATCATTCGAAGCATAATTTAATTAGTATCTAATTTAGTCTAGTGCACTATCTAAACTTTCACCGCACAAATGCGCCAAAAAAAAGTAGGTAAGGATTTAATAACTTAAGTACGCTTGTGCTATTTCACTCCCTGAAAACGTAAAAAGCTGCGGTATTCTCCAGGAGACATGGAAGTATGCCTACGAAAAACACGATGAAAATAACTCAAATTAGTGAAACCACAATCATAGGCCAGTTCAGTAATAGGCGTGTCGCTATTGGCAAGTGCATCGGTGGCAGCTTGAATGCGTAATTGCAGACAATAATCTATTAGGCTCATCCCAGTATGCTTGCGAAACTGGCGGGTAAAGGTAGATCGCGACATATTGGCCCGGTCCGCCATGGTATCGACACTGATTTCTTGTGCAAAATTTTCTGCGATCCAATCCATTACTTTCTGTAGTGACTTACTATGAAATTCCCATTGAAGTCCCTGCATGGATTCACAAGTCGATAAATGACTGGCAAGCAATTCATTAAGCAGCGCCACCACCATATAAGATGGTGACTCAATCAGCGAATCAGACTCGACCAAAACTTTTTCTGCAATAGACAGTGCTCGTTGACTAACAGCAGAATCAGACTTGGCGATTGAAACCCCCGAAAGCAAGCGCCTTAAATCTTGCGCAGCAATACCAGGAATAAGTTGATTGAATTTGTCCGGCTCAACACAGAAAAAATAGACATCCAGCGGCTGATTATCCAAAGTGTTTATGCCATGCAGGATTCGACTAGGGATAAACAAAGTGCGCCCCGGTGTGCACTCGTAACATTCATCGCCAATAAGATAATGTCCGTGACCGGATAGGCACACAACGAATTCATGCATATTATGCCGATGCGCCTGAAGGGCCTGTGTTAGGGAAAGCTTAAACCCCAAGAACATACGGTTACCTTTGTGAGAGCCAACAGATCATATTGACCCAATAGTACATTCAAACTCTATATATGTACAAGATCACAGCATTTCATGCCTGTATGCTTACTTTTTCGTACCTGATAGTGGATAGAGATACCTTACTCTGTTTGTAATAAGGAAACATTATGTCTGAATTCATTCTGCATCATTACCCGTATTCACCTTTCTCTGAAAAGCTTCGCGCTATGCTCGGTTATGCTGACTTAAATTGGCAATCAGTGATCACCAAAGAACTTCCTCCGAGGCCAATGGTGGAACAATTGGTGGGTGGCTATCGCAAGATTCCTGTTTCACAAATCGGCGCTGATATATTTTGTGACTCCCACGTAATTGCAGAAGAAATCTCAAGGCTGAGTAATTTGCCAGAACTGGATTTGAACAATTGTCCCAGCGAATCCCAAGCCATTATCCCGTTTACTGAAACAGACGCTTTCTTTGCATTTGTTTTAACTGCTGGTAGCTTGTCTCTTTATAAAAAAGCAATGAGCAACATGTCCATGTGGGACATGTTTAGATTTATCTGGGATAGAATTCAAATTGGCCGAACTGCATCCGTAAAAATTGTAGGCATTCGGGAAGCTCGCCAGGTTGCACAGGCCCAACTGCAAAAGCTAGAAATGCTGTTAAAGCACGACTTTTTATTCGGAGACAAACCCAACCATGTGGATTTTGCCGCTTATCATGGCCCTTGGATTGCGTTTACTTTATCAGAGAAGAATGTCCCTTCAGCCTACCCCAAAGTAGCAGCCTGGATGGAAAGAATAAAATCATTTGGCCAGGGAACACCAACCGAAATAAGTGGAAAGGAAGCACTTGATATTGCACGCAATGCGCAACCACGGCCCATAGATGATGCGGATAAAACCGACCCATTAATTGGCAAGCACGTTCAAATTGCGCCATCAGATTATGCGCAAACACCTACTCTAGGCATATTGGTCGGAAGCACACCCACACGTTGGATTATTTCGCGTACGGATGAGGAGCTAGGCAGCCTGCATATCCATTTTCCAAAACAAGGTTTTGAACTGGCGACCGTGTAAGATCTTTGGTGTATGCTTACACCAAGATGAACACCATCTATAATCCTTTTCAATTTACATTAACCGCTGGTGGTTTAAACCAACTGGGGCTCTCCATGCAGAGGGAGCCTCCATGTTCTGCACTAAATCATTTGGTGGTGGCCTACTTGCAGGTTCACTGTGATCGCCCCACCCCATATCCCATAATGCCCGATGGAACACAGGCGATTTATATGTCGCCGCATGGATCCATTATAGGAGGAGCACACACTACACCCAGAGAAGTACAGCTCCTAACCCCTGGAAAATATTTCGGTATCTGGTTTCAACCAGGCGCACTCAAGCATTTTTTTAATGTTGACCTGTCTGAAATTTCTGAGCAGATGGCCGATAGCCGTTTCTTTGGCTGCCAGCGATTCAATCAGCTTCACAATGAAATATATGATCACTCTGACTTTTCCAGCCGAGTAGAAATATGTGAAAGCTGGCTACTTAAACGCTTTTCTGCTTTACAGAAAACGCCTTTTGATTATGCCTTATCCCTGATCTATTTATCATCAGGTAACACAAAGGTTGAAGCAATTGCCGATAAAATTGGTTGGAGTAGTCGGCATCTTAATCGACAATTTTTGCAGCATATAGGATTAAACACCAAAACCTTTTCAAAAATAATACGCATCCAAAGCGCGTGTCAGCAGCTCCATCATCAAGCTACACAACCCGAAAAAATGCAGCAAGACTTGGGTTTTTACGACCAGTCACACCTAATCAAAGAGTTCAAGAAACACCTGAACGTCACTCCCTCTGAATTCATTTCTCAAGTGAGGTCCGATTTTTACAATCAATAGCTCTTCTTTTTGCTGAAACTGCCTACTTCGCCAATACGAGAGGTACAGGGTATGCAATTTTCAAGCAATCAGATTTTGGAAATGTCACAGGGGAAATTCTTCGGAGAAGGCAACGCTCAGCTGCCAAATTCACTGATGTTAATGCTGGATGAAATTCAAAATATTTCCCACCAGGGCGGTAAGTTTGATCGAGGCGAACTTGACGCCAGCCTAAAAATTCTCCCCGATCACTGGTTTTTCCCTTGTCACTTTGCTGGAGATCCTGTTATGCCAGGCTGCTTAGGTTTGGATGCTTTATGGCAGCTGTTAGGTGTGTTTTTAGGTTGGTCTGGGTTACAGGGAAGAGGCCGAGCACTTGGAGTAGGAAAAGTAAAGTTTAGTGGGCAGATTTATCCAGATGCGGGGGCAATTTACTATCGGTTGGATATAAAACGAGTATTTAAAAAGCCCATGCAATAGGTATTGCTGACGGTGCTGTGATTCATGAAGACCGTGTTATTTATGAGGCTAGTGACCTTAAGGTGGGCTTGATCAGCCCCACTATATCGTGATCGCTTCACACCCAACAACAGCGCGTTCAATCGTCTCAAGCTCAAAGTAAAACAAGCGAGATATCTCAGTAACGTCAGAGATCAAGTCTGGATCCACATGCACCGTAAAGCCAACGTTATCTTGATAACTTACCAAAGTAATATTCAAACCTACAGACTCCATGACCGGCCCAAGAATGTACATGGAGTCCACTTTAGAATCACCCAAATACAATTGCTCTCT